>DATIYD010000115.1:0-15360 GCA_035517975.1 Thermoleophilia bacterium
CCCCCCCCCCCCCCCCCCCCCCGCCCCGCCCGCGGCGTCAGTGGCCGAAGAACCCCCGGCCGATCGAGTCGGGCACCTGCCAGAGGGCCACGCCGCGGCTGCGGCAGAGCTCCTGCGTCTCAGCGTCGCGCACCGAGCCCGAGGTCGCCCAGATAGCCACGATGCCGGCGTCGATCAGCGTCGCCGGTCCGTCGGCGCGTGGGAAGAAGCTGTCGCTCGCGGCCACCGCGCCGGCGGTCTCGTGGCCGGCGTCGGCGGCGCGCTTGAGGGCGAGCTCGCAGCAGCCCACGCGATCCTGCTGGCCGACGCCGTTGCCGATGAGGCCGCCGTCACGGCACAGGGTGACGGTATTGGAGTTGGAGGTCGCGCAGATGGCCCAGGCGAGGACCGCGTCGCGGCGCTGCGTGTCGGAGAGCTCGCCGATGCGGCCGACCTCGAGCGCGGCGAGATCGGCCACCCAGGTGTAGTTGGGCTGGCGCAGGAAGCCGCCACGCACCTGGCGCAGCATGGGCGTAGCGTCGAGCGAGGCCTCGCCGAGCGTGGCCAGGGCGGCGTTCTCGAGGAACCGGCACTTGTCGCCCTTGCGCGAGAGGAGCTGCACGGCGGCCTGCTCGAACGACGGCGCGGTGACGGCGTCGAGCACGCGGCGACCTTCGCTCACGCCGTAGCTGAGCAGCTCGCCCGCGACCTCCTCGGTGACGGCGAAGTTGAGCATCACCAGGCCGCCGAAGATGGCCCGCGGATCGCCCATGACCATGGTCCGCACCGCCTCGATCGGGCTGGCGCCGACCGCGGCCCCGCAGGCGTTGCCGTGCTTGGTGCCCAGGGCGATGCAGGGCACGGCGCCGAAGTTGCGCTCGAAACCGGCGGCGATGTGGCTCATCGTCTGGATCTGGCGCGCCACTTCGGCGAGGTTGTTGTAGCTCGGCTCGGTGCCGGCCAGCAGCGTCAGGTTGTCGAGCGCCAGGGGATCGGCGGCAGCGACCTTCAGCAGATGGGCCGGCGCCTGCGGTGCGTTCTCGCCGTACTTGAGCACGCGGGTGGCCTGGGCCACCACGCCGTCGAAGCGGCCGTGGGAGTGGTAGCGGGCCGAAGCCAGGCAGTAGTCGGCGATCACGGCCTCTGCCTGCGCCGCGAGCGCCTCGCGGAAGGCCGCTGGGTCGGGCTCGCCCTGCGCAAGCCAGGCGAGCACCGCGGCGCGTTGCTCGGGCAGGCTCACGACGATGCGCCTGCCCTTCGCGGCCGAGCGCAGCATGGTGGGCCCGCCGATGTCGGTCTTCTCGATCACCGACTCGGGCGTGGCGTCGGGCTTGGCGATCTCGTCGGCCAGGGGGTAGAGGTCGACACAGACGAGGTCGATGAAAGGCACCCCGAGGCTGTCGAGCTCGGCCAGGTCGTCGTCGACGGGGCGGGCCAGCAGACCGGCGTGGATCTCGCGCGAGAGCGTCACCACGCGGTGGCCGAGGATGGCGCCGCCGCCCACGAGGTCGGCCACGTCGGTGGTCGCGATGCCGGCCGCCGCCAGCGTGCGGGCCGTGCCGCCCGAGGCGTAGATCCGCCAGCCGTCGTCGGCCAGGGCGCGGGCGAACTCCTCGATCCCGCTCTTGTCGTAGACAGACAGCAACGCGCAACGTTCACGCACGACGGATCCCCCAGTGCTCGAGTTTCAGGTTCGGGTGCGGCTCATTCTGACATGGCGGACGCCTCGCCGGCGATGATCACCGCTTCGGCGATCTCGCGGAGCGTCTTGCGCCTGTCCATGGCGAGCTTCTGCAGGCGGCGGAACGCCTCGGGCTCGCTCAAGCCGTCGGCCATGAGCAGGCCCTTGGCGCGGTCGACCGCCACGCGCGTGGCGAGGCGTTCGCCCGCGTCGGCGACCTCGGCGGCCAGGGCCATCATCTCGGCGAAGCGCGAGACGGCGATCTGCATGGCGGGCACGACGTCGGTGCGTGAGAAGGGCTTGACCACGTAGGCCATGGCGCCGGCCCTGGCGGCCTGCTCGACCAGGCCCGCCTCGGAGAAGGCGGTGACCATGACGACCGGCGCGAGGTGCTCCTCGGCGAGGAGCGCTGCGGCCTCGATGCCACCCATGCCCGGCATCTCGATGTCCATGAAGACGACGTCGGGCTTGAGCTCGCGGGCGAGCGCGACGGCCTGGGCGCCGTCCGGGGCTTCGCCGACGACCTCGTGGCCGTCTTCCTCGAGCATCTCGCGCAGGTCGAGGCGGATCAGGGCCTCGTCTTCGGCGATGAGTGCGCGCACAGTGTCTCCTGGGGTGGTGGGTCGGGTCGCGGTCAGGCGTCGTCGGCGAGCGGGACGCGTACGGTGACCGTGGTGCCGTCGCCGCCGGCGATGGTCAGCGTGCCCCGCAGGTCGTCTTCGACCAGGGCACGCACGATGGCGAGGCCGAGGTTGGTCGTCGCCGCCAGGTCGAACGCCGCCGGCAGGCCTCGTCCGTCGTCGCGCACCGCGAGCTCGAGCTCGCCGGCCCGGCGACGAAGCTCGAGGCGCACGATGCCCGGCGCGCCCGGCGCGAAGGCGTGCTCGAGGGCGTTGTGCACGAGCTCGGCGACCACGACGGCGAGCGAGGTCGCCGTGCGGGCGTCGACCTCGCCCGTCGTGCCGTGCACGGCGACCTCGACGCGCGACTCTTCACCGACCAGGCCATGCCGCACGAGATCGACGACCCTGGCGGCGACCTCGGCGAAGTCGACACGTTCCTCTTCGGAGCCGGCGAGCAGATCGTGCACGAGGGCCATCGAGGCGACGCGGTCGGTGGCCTCGGCCAGGGCGTGACGCGCCTCGTCGCTGCCGACCCGGCGGGCGTGGATGCGCAGCAGCGAGGCGACCGTCTGGAGGTTGTTCTTGACGCGGTGATGGACCTCGCGGATGGTGGCCTGCTTCACCTCGATCTCGCGCGCCGCCCGGCGCGCCTCGGTCAGGTCTTCGACCAGCACGAGCACGCCCTGCGGCAGGGCGATCGAGCGATAGTGGAGCACCCGCTCGGCGACATCGACCTCCACGGCCAGGGCGCCGCCGGCGCCGAGCGCGGGGGAGATGCCCACCACCGCGCCGGGCAGGGTCGACGCCATCGCGCCGGTCACGCGGCCCTCCACGCCGGCCGCTCGCATGATGCCGACCGCGTTCGGCGAGGCGTAGGCCACGAAGCCGCTCTCGCCCACGAGCAGGACGCCGTCGCCCGCGTGGCGCGTGGTGGCGAAGGGTCGTCCGTCGCGCAGGTCGAGCAGCGGGCCGGGCGCCAGCACGGCGAGCAGCTCGTCGGCGGCGCCCATGAAGGCGCTTTCCATGGCCCCGGGCGCCGAGGCCCGCTCGCTGCGGCTGCGCATGACCGCGGCGAAGGCCACGAGGTCTCCCACAGGCCAGGCCAGCGTGGCGTAGTTCGCGCCGCGGGCGCGGCGCATGCCGTCGCCCGCGACCGGGCGCCCGAGCTCGAGCGCCGTGCGGCACTCGGGGCACTCGTCGCCCGCGAGGGTGGAACCGGCGCGGGAGGCGGGGAAGGGCGGCACCGCCGTGGCCGGCCGGGCGTCGGCCATGACGCGCCAGTCGGCGCCGTCGGGCACCAGGAGGGCCACGTCGGCGAAGCTCAGGTCGGCGATGAGCTGGAGGTTGTCGGCGACGTTGCCGAGGTGGGCGCGCTGGGCGTCGGGAAGGGCGATCTCGGGCTCGATCGTGCTCATGGCAGCAAGTATATGCACGGCTCCACGGCAACGGGGCGCCCGGCTCCCGACGTTCCACGGCGACGGGGCGCCGGGACCATGCGGTCCCGGCGCCCCGTCGCGCGCACCCCGCAGGCGGCCGCCGCGCCCGCCTCGCGCTCAGGCGCTGAGGGCGGTCTCCTGTGTCTCGTCGACGGCGGCGAAGCTCTCCTCGAGGTCGGCCACCAGACGCAGGGTGGCCGGCTCGCTCGCGAACAGGTAGGTCATCGCCGACTCGCGGGTCGGCATCGCGGTCGGATGCTCGAGCAGGTAGCGGTCCATGTTGTCCTCCCAGTGTCGTGCTCGTGGGGCGAGTCAGATGCCCGCCGACCGAGCCAACGCTCCTCGGAAACGAAAAACGCCCCCCGGTCGCGTATGACCGGGGAGCGCCGTTGCTCCCGACAATCCTTCGAGCACGCCATTGTGCTGAGGGCATAGTACCCACTCGCGCGGTAGGGTAATCCCCCTTTCCGCGCGCAGTGACAGAGAGAGCCGTTGCCGTACCGTGCGTGAGCGCGCGGCCGTCCGGCTGCGGAGGCCTCTAGCGGCGCCTGACCCCGGCGCGCGCGCCGGCGGCGAGCTCGAAGTCGCGCACGACGACATCGCCCAGCGCCTCGTCGATCGCCGCCAGGGTATCGGCCGACAGGGTGATGCCCGCCGCCCGCGCGTTGTCGAAGACCTGCTCGGGGCGCGAGGCGCCGACGATCGCCGAGGCGACCTCGGGCCGGCGCAGCACCCAGGCCAGGGCGAGATGAGGCAGCGAGAGGCCGGCCTGCTCGGCCACCGGACGCAGGCGCTGCACGGCGGCGGCCACGTCGTCGCGCAGCCTGCTCTTCATGAAGCCGCCCATCTCGGGACTCGCGGCGCGCGAGTCGGCCGGCGGCGCCTGGCCCGGCCGATACTTGCCGGTGAGGATGCCCTGCGCCAGCGGCGACCAGACGATCTGTCCGATGCCGTTGCGCGCGCACAGCTCGAAGATCTCGCGCTCCGGGCCGCGCCACAGCATGTTGTACTGCGGCTGTGACGAGACGAAGCGCTGTGTCTCCCGACACTCGAGCGCCGCCCCGATCTGGTCGGTCGTCCACTCGCTGAAACCCACATGGCGTGCCTTGCCGGCGCGCACCACGTCGCGCAGCGCCTCCATGGTCTCCTCGATCGGCGTGTCCGGATCGAAGCGGTGGCACTGATAGAGGTCGACGTAGTCGGTGCGCAGGCGGGCGAGCGAGGCGTCGAGCTGGTCATGGACCTCGGCGGCAGACAGGCCGCCGGCGTGCCCGTCGGCCATCGGCCAGAAGAGCTTCGTGGCCAGCACGTAGGAACTGCGCGGGTAGCCTGTGAGGATCTCGCCCCAGGCCGTCTCGGCGGCTCCCCGACCGTAGACGTTGGCTGTGTCGAAGAACGTGATGCCCGCCTCGAAGGCGGCCCTTGTGCAGGCTTCGGTGCGCTCACGGCTCACCCCGCCGGCGTATGTCAGCCACGATCCGAGCGAGATCGTCGACACCTGCAGGTCGCTGTCGCCGAGCTTGCGAAACTCCATCGTCGACCTCCGTGGTCGTTCCTTCGCCTGCGCTTGCCTTTACCCCCGCGAGGGCTCCTCCGAGCGCCTGGCCGCACGTTCGAGCCCGTGGCCGTGGGCCGCGTGGGCCTCTTCGTGGACGAACTTGCCGCCGCGCAGCCATGAGGCCAGCGCGGCGACCGTGCACATCGCGGCGGCGAAGAGGAGCACGTCGACGATGCCGTCCTTGAACGGCCTGGCGATCAGCAACGGGAAGAAGGCCTTGCTCACCAGGGTGTGGGCGCTCGCCAGGGGCAGGGCGCCGAGGACGTGGGCGCCGAGCAGCTCCTTGAGCGGGTTGAAGCCCAGGAAGGCGGCGAACAGATAGCCGGTCGGCGGCATGTGCGACAGGGGCGCGGCGACCTGGGCGGGCACGTGCTGGGCCGACAGGCCGGCGAACATGGCGGCCGGCACGTGCGCGGTCAGGCCGACGACCATGAGGCTGAAGAAGATACCGATCGAGAGCGGCTGGCCGAGCATCTGCGAGGTCGCCCTCATGCCCGAGGCGACGCCGCGGTCGCGGGCCGGCACGCTGTTCATGATGGCCGCCGTGTTGGGTGCCGCGAACATGCCGAAGGCGATGCCGTTCAGGAAGATCACCAGGGCGAAGCTCCAGTAGGCGAAGTCCGCCGGCAGGGCGATGAGCAGCAGGAAGCTGAGCGCGCCGAGCAGCATGCCGGCGGTGGCGAAGGGGCGCGCCCCGTAGCGGTCGGACAGGATGCCCGACACGGGGCCCGCGACCAGGAAGCCCGTGGTGAGCGGCAGCATGTAGATGCCGGCCCAGAGCGGCGTGCGTTCGAAGCTGTAGCCGTGCAACGGCAGCCAGATGCCCTGCAGCCACATGATCAGCATGAACTGCATGCCGCTGTTGGCCAGGGAGGAGAGGACGACGGCGAGGTTGCCGGCGGCGAAGGCGCGGATGCGAAACAACGCGAGGTGGAACATCGGATCGGCGACGCGCCGCTCGATGAAGACGAACGCTACCAGCAGCGCCAGGCCGCCGGCGATCATGCCGATCACGAACGGGTTGGCCCAGCCCATGTTCGAGGCGCCGTAGGGCTTGATCCCGTAGGTGATGCCGGTGAGCACCGTGGCGAGGCCGGCGGCGAAGGTCAGGTTGCCGGCCCAGTCGATGCGCGCGGGGTGGCGCTCGCCGATCTCGCGCAGCTGCCAGAACGCCCAGGCGATGCCCAGCAGGCCGACGGGCACGTTGACGGCGAACACGAGGCGCCAGTCGACGGCGGCCAGCAGACCGCCCGCGATGAGCCCGATGAACGAGCCGGCCAGCAGGGAGACGCCGTTGATGCCCAGGGCCATGCCGCGCTGGTCGGAGGGGAACGCGTCGGTGATGATCGCCGCCGAGTTGGCCATCATCATCGAGCCGCCGACCGCCTGGATCATGCGAAAGGCGATGATCTGGACGGCTCCCGCGGCGCCGGTGCCCCACACGAGCGACAGTCCGACGGCGGCGCCCGTGAAGATCACGAAGCCGATCTTGAACATGCGCACGCGGCCGTACATGTCGCCGATCCGGCCGGCGGTCACGACGAGGGCGGCCGACACCAGGCCATAGCCCATGAGGATCCACAGCAGGTAGGTGAAGTTGCCGGGGTCGAGCGGGTTCAGGTGGATGCCGCGGAAGATCGCCGGCAGGGCGATCAGCAGGCTCGAGAAGTTGATCATCGCGACGAGTACGCCGAAGGTCGTGCAGGAGAGCACGATCCATTTGTAGGGCACGCGATGGTGCAGCGGACCGGGCGACGAGGTCGTCGTGCCCGGGGTCGGGGTGGCCGAGGTCATGCGTTCACGCTCTCATCCCTGCTTTCCCGTGGTCGTGCGTTCGTGCCTTGCGATGCTTGTGCGTCTGTGCCGGACGCGGTCGCTGCGACGGTCAGGGCCAGGGCGCGCAGCCCTTCGGCCAGCGCGTCGAGCTGTTCGCCGTCGAGCTCGTCGAGCCAGCTCCCCACGATCTGCCGGCTGCCCTGGTGGAGCTCGCCGAGCACCTCCCGGCCGTGGGGGGAGACGGTCAGGCGCACGCGCCGGCGGTCGTTCGGGTCGGTCACGCGCTCAACGTCGCCGCGGCGCACGAGCTGGTCGATCAGCAGGCTGGCCGCCGATTCGCCGATCGAGAGCTCGCGGCCGACCTCGCACACCGAGGCGCCGGCGTCGCGCTCGATCGTGACGAGTGCCTTGAACTGGGCCATGGTGAGATCGAGCTTGAGCCAGACCGGCACGTTGCGCTGCTGCAGGCCCGCGTAGACGGTGCGCAGGTCGTCGGCGACGGCCGCGGTGCGGGCCTGTCGGGCGGACGTTCCAGCGGTGGCCTGTTCGCGCGACGTTCGACGATCCATCTGTGCCGGCTCTCCTTCTCGTTGCTGCTGGGCTCGCACTCGAACCAGATGCACGATCTTCAGTGTAGCCGATCGCCCAGGTCGTTCAATCAGATTGGCGATACAAATCGATTTCCGGCGGAGCTTCGCCACCGCCGGCGCCTGGCGGTAGACTCCGAAGGCGCCGCCGCCCGGCCGCCGTCGCGGCCGGGCATGCGGGCCGCGCCCGAACGTACGTTGTCGACCACGATGAAGGCTGGTGCACGGATGAACGAGACCATGGTCACCCTGCTCAACCGGCGCAGTATCCGCGCCTTCAAGCCCGAGCAGATCACGGACGAGGAGCTGAACGCCGTCCTCGAGGCGGGCAAGTACGCACCGAGCGGCGCGGGTCAGCAATCAGCCCTCTTCATCGTGGTCCAGCAAGCCGCGGCGCGGGCCACGATCACCCGCATGAACCAGGCGGTGAACGGCAGCGACGACGATCCCTACTACGGCGCGCCGACCATCATCCTGGTGCTGGCCGATCCCGCGAAGGTCACGCCGCTGCAAGACGCGAGCCTCGCTCTGGGCAACATGTTCAACGCCGCGTACTCGCTCGGCCTGGGTTCGTGCTGGGTGAATCGTGAGCGCCAGATGTTCGAGACCGACGAAGGCAAGGCGCTGCTCACGGCGTGGGGTGTGGAGGGAGAGTACGTCGGGGTGGGCGCCTGCGCCCTCGGCTACCCCGCGGGCGATCACCCGCAGGCGGCCCCACGCAAGGACGGCTACGTCGTGGTGGCGCGGTGACGGGCGTTGCCGGGGCGCGCCCCGCGCCCGGCGTGCTCGTCCTGCAGCACGAGCCGGCGGCGCCGGCCGGTCTGTTCGGCGAGGCGCTGCGCGAGGCCGGTCTTCGGCTCGACGAGCGCGTGCTCTGCACCGGTGACCCGGCGCCCGAGCGCCTCGACGGCTACGACGCGTTGCTCGTGCTGGGCGGCGACATGAACGTGGGCGAGGAGGACCGCTACCCCTTCCTCGTGGCCGAGCAGGAGCTGCTGCGCGAGGCGGTGCGTGACGGCGTGCCGACCCTCGGCATCTGCCTGGGCGCGCAGCAGCTCGCGGCGAGCTGCGGCGGCGGGGTCACCAGGCGATCGGCGCTCGCCCTGGGCTGGTCGCGGTTCACCACCGAGCGCGACGATGAGCTGCTGGCCGGCATCGAGACGGACACGCCGGTGTTCCACTGGCGGCAGTACGCCTGCCGGCTGCCGAGCGACGCCGTGCTCATCGCGAGCGGTGACGGCGATCCTCAGGTCTTTCGTGTGGGCGAGGCCGCCTGGGGCGTGCAGTTCCATCCCGAGGTCAGCCGCGAGATCCTGGCCGGCTGGGTGGCCGACGACCCGCGCACCGTGACCCGGGTCACGAAGGCGGCGCCCGCCGAGCTGCTCGCCGAGAACGAGCGCCGCCTGCCCGCCTCGGCGGCTCTCTGTCGCCGGCTGGCGGCCAACTTCGTCTCGGCTGCCGGCCTCGCCGCGCGCTGACCGGGGCCGTCCCGGCTGGACGCGCCCCGGCGAATGTGGGCAAGATGCGCCGACCCCCGAGCGGGTCGTCAGGGGCGCTCGATGAGCGTGTGGGGACGGCGCCGGCCGGCACCAGTTGCTGGTCGCCTTCGGCGTCTGTCGATGAGGAGGGAACCATGGTTGCAGTCCGTCGAGCGGTCCGCCGTGCCGTGCCGTTCGCCGCGCTCGCGCTGGCGGCCGTCATCGCGCTCGCGGCCGGGCTCGCGCTGGCCGGTACCGCCAGCGCGGCAAGCGCCAGCCCGAGCCCGGCCTCGGGGGCGAGCGTCCTGCGGGTGGGCTGGGACACCGAGCCCGACAACCTCAACCCGTTCGTCGGCTACGAGCAGTCGTCGTACGAGCTCTTTCACCTCGAGTACGACTTCCTGACCGACTACGGCCCGTCGCACCTCGAGACCGAACCGGGGCTGGCGACGAGCTGGTCGCACTCCCCGGACGGCCTCACCTGGACGTTCACCATCCGCAGCGGCGTGAAATGGCAGGACGGCGTGCCGCTGACCGCTCACGACGTGGCCTTCACCTACACGTTCATGATGAAGTACAAGCTGCAGGCGTTCCTCGCGTCGCTGCAGGCGATCAAGACGGTCGCCGCGCCGAACGACACCACCGTCGTCATCACCTGCACGCGGCCCAAGGCCGACATCCTGTCGATGTGGGTGCCGATCCTGCCGCAGCACATCTGGGGCCGGTTCCACAGCTACAAGGCCGCCTACAACTTCGCCAACAAGCCGCCGATCGTGGGCTCCGGCCCCTTCCAGATCGTGCAGTGGGTCCACGGGCAGTACATCAAGTGCGTGGCCAACAAGAGCTACTGGGGCGGGGTTCCCAAGGCCGACCAGCTCATCTTCAGCCTCTATACCGACCAGATGACCATGGCGAGCGATCTCGAGAGCGGCACCATCCAGCTCGCCATCGACCTGCCGCCGGCGCAGATCAAGGGCATGCAGTCCGCGACGACGGTCTCCGCCCAGGCCTGCGCCCAGAAGGCCTTCGACTACCTGTCGTTCAACTGCTACGCGGGCGCCTCGGGCGGCAACCCCGTGCTGCGCGACGCGAAGTTCCGCGGGGCCCTCAACTGGGCGATCGACCGGCAGAAGCTCGTCGACCTGGCCGCCAACGGCTACGCGACCCCCGGCTCGACGCTGTTCGAGCCCGACTTCTACTCGCCGTCGCTCGACTGGCACTGGACCCCGCCGGCCGCGGAGACGTACAGCTTCGATCTGCAGAAGGCCGGCGACCTGCTCACCGCGGCCGGCTATCCGCTGGTCAACGGCGTCCGCCTGAACAAGCAGGGCAAGCCCATCGTGCTGCGTCTCTGGGCGCGCACAGAATCGCCGCAGAGCCAGGTGATGGGCAAGCTCATCACGGGCTGGTTCTCTCGTCTCGGCCTCAAGATCCAGTACTCGGTGCACGACGACTCGACGCTCACCGACGGCCAGCTCAACTACGTCGGCAAGACCTACAAGCCCGACTACGACATGTACATCTGGGAATGGGAACCCAGCGGCTCCGATCCGCAGCGCCGCCTGGGGTACTTCACCACCGACCAGATCCAGAACCAGAACGACGCGTGCTGGTCGAACGCCCAGTACGACAGGCTCTTCGCGGAGCAGTCGACGACGCTCGACCAGCAGAAGCGCAAGCAGATCGTCTGGCAGATGGAGAAGATCATTTACGATCAGTCGCCCTACATCGTGCTCGACTACCCCAAGCTGCTCGAAGGCTGGAGCACGTCGTGGACCGGCTGGCGGCGCATCCCCGAGCCCGACGGCGCCGTGGCCTACCTGAGCGACAACGTCGACAACTACGGCCTGGCCGGTCCCGCCGCCGCGACGACCGCCTCGAGCGGCATGTCGACCGGCTCGATCGTCGGCATCGTGGTCGCCGTGGTCGCGGTGATCGGCATCGCCGCCGCGCTGCTCGTGCGGCGCCGCCGCAGACCCGCCGAAGAGGCCTGAGGCGTGGGCGGGCCGTCGTGAAGGCGGGGCCCGTCGAGGTCGAGGTCTGGCGCGGGCCGGTCGTGGAGAGCCGGCACCTGGTCGCCGCGTCGGTCTGCGACGAGGCCGGCCGCGAGCTGGAACGCTACGGCGACCCCGGTGTCGTCACCTTCTGGCGGTCGGCGGCCAAGCCCTTCCAGGCGCGGCCCTGGATCGCCGGTGTGGTCGAGCGATACGGCTGGGGTGAGCGTGAGATCGCCATCCTGTGTGCCTCGCACATGGGCTACGACGAGCACGCCGGGCTCGTGCGCGCCATGCTGGCCGACCTCGATCTGAGCGAGGCCGATCTGCAATGCGACGACGGCACGCTGGGCGCTCGTCACAACTGCTCGGGGAACCACACCGGCTTTCTGGCCGGTTGCCGGCTGCACGGCTGGGACGTCGGCTCCTACCGGACGGCCGATCATCCGGCCCAGCGTGCCGCCCTGGCCGCCACCGCCGAGGCCGCCGGCTGCGCCGTCTCCGACATGGAGCTGGGCGTCGACGGCTGCGGCGTGGTCGTCTACGCGAGCCCGGTCACGGCCCTGGCACGAGCCTTCGCCCGTCTGCCGGATCTCGAGCCGGTGATCGCCGGCGCGATGCGCGCCAACCCAAGGCTGATCGAAGGCGAGGGCGAGCCCGACACCCTGATCATGCAGGGCTTCCCCGGCGTCGTCTCCAAGGCCGGCGCCGAAGGCGTCGGGTGCGCCTCGCTGCCCGACGGCCGTGGCGTCGCCCTCAAGGTGCTCGACGGCAACGACCGCGCCACGGGACCGGCCCTGGCCGTGCTCCTGGCCCACTGCCGCGGTCTGGACGACGTGCCCGAGCTCCTCGTGCCGGTGGCTCGACCGGTCGTGCGCAACGCTCACCACGATCCCGTCGGCCGGATCGTCGCCAGGCTGCCCGGCAGCTCTTCCTAGCCAGGGAGCAGAGTCGGCGCGAGCGGCCTCGCGACCGCCCTCCAGACCGTCCGAGTAGTGCAAGACGGCCACCTTGTGCCTGCTCGTGAGGCGCGACAGCGCGCTCTCCAGGCACGCCGCCTCGTCGATGCCGGCCTGGATGAAGGTCTTGATGAGATCGTCACCGAACGGCATGAGCCGGTGCTCGCCAACGCCGCCGCAGAAGCCCTTGGTGCCGACGAACCCTACCCCGTCGAGCTCCCAGACATCGCCGTCGAGCACGTGCCAGCCGGCCGCCCGCATCATGGCGACGAGCGTGTCGGGTCCGCCAAGGCGAACCTCGCTCCTGACTATCCCCCGTCGCGGCCGAGGAGACTCGGCTGGAGCTGAGCGGCCTGCTCGAGCTCGACGACGCGTCGCAGGGCGAGGCAGGCGACGCGCTGCTGCTCGGGCCGGGGGTCCCGTGTCGTCAGGCAGCGCTGCAGCGCCTTGCCGCCGGCCAGCACGGCCCGGCACGCCGGCAGGTGCGGGCGGCGGGTGACCAGACGAAAGAGCTCGAAGGCCAGCGCCAGAGCCAGCAGCCCGTACAGCGGAGAGAGCGTCGTGCCGAGCGGGCCCGCGCTCAGCGGCAGACAGACCAGGCTGAGCGCCACCACGATGACCACGAGGTTGGTGCCGCAGCGGTCGTGGATGCGGCTGAAGCCGAGCACACTCGTCGCGTCTGAAAGGTCGGCGCCCGCCTCGTAGGCGTTGACCGCCTTGTGCTCGGCGCCGTGATAGCGCCAGACCTCTGCGCCCATGCCCCAGTGGAGGGCGAGCAGACCGAGGAGCACGGTGGCAAGCTCGAGGCCGACACCGGCCGCGAGGGAGCCCGTGTCCAGCCCGGGAACGCTCTCGCCCAGCAGGGCGGCGGCCATGCCGCACAGCACGAGGGCGACGAGCAGGCGCCCGTTCGGGCGGGCGCCGCCGCGGCCGTGCAGCCGCACGGCGAAGACGAGCATCTCGCCGAAGGTGACGGCGCCGCGAACGATCGGCAGGCGCAGCACGCGGTGGCGGTCGAGCAGTGAGCGGACCGAGCCGTCGAGCACGGTGCCGTCGTCGCGCGCGAGCGCCCAGTAGCGCTTGCTGCGCATGAGCACACCGTTGCCCAGCGCCATCCCGCCGACGCGCAGCGCGGTGGCGTCTCCGGTGGGCTCCGCAGGTCGGGACGACGGGGCGGGCAGGGTGGGTGTCGCCGGCGACTCCATGTCACCACAGTACACGGGCATGCCGGGCTCGGCGACCCGGGTCCGGATGCGCGATGCGGCCCCGTCAGCGGGCGCACACGGTCGAGAGGTCGTCGTCGACGAGCAGGGCGACGAGCTCTGCCACGCCGCCGCCGTCGTCGGCGTGGGTGACGTAGTCGGCTCGCTGCTTGAGCGTCGGCAGGGCGTTGCCGACGGCGACCGCGCATGCGCAGCAGTCGAGGAACGGCTGATCGTTCTC
The DNA here is from genome assembly GCA_035517975.1 of Thermoleophilia bacterium. Lineage (GTDB taxonomy): Bacteria > Actinomycetota > Thermoleophilia > UBA2241 > UBA2241 > Bog-752. The sequence goes on from DATIYD010000115.1 coordinate 13,515, forward strand.
GCCGTCGCCAAGCGCAACCGCGTCGCGTGGCGACAGCCCGAGCTCATACAGTGCGGCCCTCAGCCCTGTGGCCTTGTCCACCCCTGAGGGCAGCGCCATGACGGCGCCCTTGTTGAGGGTGAGAGCGAGGGGTAGGTCGAGCTCGTGGATCGCCGCGAGCACGGCATCCCGGTGCGGCTCGAGGGTGGCGACCACGGCACGTCCGACCGAGAGGGGCTCGACGCCGCGGGCGCGCAGCGCCGCCACGAAGCCGGGGTCGGTGGCCGCTGCCAGCAGCGTGACCTCGCCGGTCTCGGGACGATAGAGCGTGGCGCCGTTCTCGCCCACGACGCGGTCGAACACCGCGGCTTCGGGAAACGTGGCGAGCAGGTCGTCGATCTGCCGGCCGGTGACGAGCACGAGCCTGCGTGCGGACTCCCTCACGCGCCGCAACGCGACGAGGGTGGCCGCCTCGACGCGGCCGTCCGAAGCGAGCGTTCCGTCATAGTCGCAAGCCAGGGCCAGGAAGCGCATCAGGTCGGCGGGCACCCCTTCGTCGGTCTCGCTGTTGGAACATCCATCCACGCCTCACCAAGGCCCCGGGCCATCCGAGCCTGCTGTCCGCGATCGTCGCGGCCCGGTCGGATTGGTGCAGGGACCGATACCCATGATGCCCGGGGAGCCGGGGGCCGATGGCTGTCGTGAAGGCGAGAAGAGGACCGATGGGGAGGACGGCGACGAAGCGGCTCTACGAGCAGGGCGGGTTCAGCCAACGGTGACCCGCTCCCGCGGCGCGGGAAGCGTTGCCACGGTCGGGCGAGCAGGAGGCGACGTGGCGGTGACGGCTGGCGGCATCGTGTGGCGCGGCCAGGCCGGCTACGAAGAGCTGCGCCGCAGGCTCGTGTGGAACGCCCGTCTGCCCGAGCGGTACCCCGCGGCGATCACGCGGGCCCGGACACGCGATCAGGTCGTGGCGGCCGTCGAGCTCGCCCGCGACCACGGCCTGCGGCTCGCGCTGCGCTCCGGCGGCCACAGCTGGTGCGCCGCGGCCCTGCGCGACGGCGTCCTGGTGCTCGACCTCTCCGGTCTGGACCACGTGCGCATCGACACGGCGCGGCGGCTCATGACCGTGGGCCCCGGCGTCACGAGCGGCGTGCTCAGCGACGCCCTCGCCGCGCGCGGCCTCGGCTTTCCCGTCGGTCACTGTCGCGACGTCGGTCTGGGCGGCTACCTGCTGGCCGGCGGTCTGGGCTGGAACGGCGGCGCCTGGGGACCGGCGTGTCACAGCGTCGTCGCCATCGAAGCGATCACCGCGGACGGCGAGGAACTGGTCGCCGGCGAGGAGCGTCACGGCGACCTGCTGTGGGCGGCCCGAGGCGCCGGTCCGGGCTTCTTCGCGGCCGTCACGTCGTTCACCACACGCGTGTTCGACGCACCGGGATTCACCGCCACGAGCTCGTTCGCCTTTGCCCAGGCGCACCTCGGCGAGGTCGCGTCGTGGGTGGCGCGGCTGGCCGCCACGCTCGACCGCCGCCTCGAGCTCACGCTCTTCCTGGGGGCGGCGCCGGCGTCTGTGGGCGCTCTCGACATCGCGGCCGGCGAACCTGTGGTCGTGGTCACGGCCGTGGCGTTCGGTGCCTCGCGTGACGAGTGCGACGGCCTGCTCGCCCCCTTCGAGCAGGGCATCGGGGCGAGCGGTTTTCTCGAGAGCGAAGCGCGCCGCGAGACGCCCCAGCACGTGCTGTACGAGGCGGCCGGCGCTCGCCTGCCCGCGGGGCGCCGGTACGCGGTCGACTGTCTGTTCAGCGACGCGCAGCCGGAGCTCATGCTGGAGGCGCGCGGGGCGGCCCGGCGGGCCGCCCCCAGC
>DATIYD010000116.1:0-2236 GCA_035517975.1 Thermoleophilia bacterium
CGATACCGCCTTCGTGGGCGCGGTGGCCGGCTGGCTGTGGTTCACGGTGCTCTTCGCCAACTTCGCGACGGCCATGGCCGAGGGCCGTGGCAAGGCCCAGGCCGACGCGCTGCGCAAGATGCGCACCGAGACCTACGCGAACCTGGTCACCGACGAGGGCATCACGCAGGTGCCGGCGGCCCAGCTGCGCCGCGGTCACGTCGTGGTCGTCTCGGCCGGCGAGATCATCCCCGGCGACGGCGAGGTGATCGAGGGCATCGCCTCGGTCGACGAGTCGGCCATCACGGGCGAGTCGGCGCCCGTCATCCGTGAGAGCGGCGGCGACCGCAGCGCCGTGACCGGCGGCACCAAGGTGCTCTCCGACCAGATCAGGGTGGAGATCACGTCGAACCCGGGAGAGAGCTTCCTCGACCGCATGATCGGCCTGGTCGAGGGCGCCGAGCGTCAGAAGACGCCGAACGAGATCGCGCTGACGATCCTGCTGGCCGCGCTGACCATCATCTTCGTCATCGTCATCCTCACGCTCGAGCCGTTCGCCATTTACAGCAACGCCGCGCAGTCGCCGACGGTGCTCATCGCCCTGCTCGTCTGCCTCATCCCGACCACGATCGGCGGCCTGCTCGCGGCCATCGGCATCGCCGGTATGGATCGCCTGGTACGCCACAACGTGCTGGCCATGAGCGGCCGTGCGGTGGAGGCGGCCGGCGACGTCGACACCCTGCTGCTCGACAAGACCGGCACGATCACGCTGGGCAACCGCCAGGCAGCCGAGTTCATCCCCCTGCCGGGGGTGACCGAGGCCGAGCTCGCCGACGCCGCCCAGCTCGCGTCACTCGCCGACGAGACGCCAGAGGGGCGCTCCATCGTCGTGCTCGCCAAGACCTACGGCATCCGCGGTCGGCACATCGACCCCGACAAGGCGACCTTCGTCGAGTTCAGCGCCCAGACGCGTATGAGCGGCATCGACGTCGACGGCATCTCCATCCGCAAGGGCGCCGGCGAGGCCGTGATCGCCTGGATCCGCCAGCGCGGTGGCGCGGTGCCCGACGAGCTCGAGCGCTCGATCGAAGCGGTCTCGCTGCAGGGCGGCACGCCGCTCGCCGTGGCCCGCAACGACCAGGTGCTCGGGGTGATCCACCTGAAGGACATCGTCAAGGGCGGCATCCGCGAGCGCTTCGACGAGCTGCGGGCCATGGGCATCCGCACGGTCATGATCACCGGCGACAACCCGCTGACCGCCGCGGTCATCGCCAAAGAGGCCGGTGTCGACGACTTCCTGGCCGAGGCGACACCCGAGGCCAAGATGGAGCTGATCCGCGCCGAGCAGCAGCAGGGCAAGCTCGTGGCCATGACCGGCGACGGCACGAACGACGCCCCGGCCCTCGCTCAGGCCGACGTCGGAGTGGCCATGAACTCGGGCACCTCGGCCGCCAAAGAGGCCGGCAACATGGTCGACCTCGACTCCAACCCGACCAAGCTCATCGAGATCGTGGCGATCGGCAAGCAGCTCCTGATCACGCGCGGCGCGCTCACCACCTTCAGCATCGCCAACGATGTCGCCAAGTACTTCGCCATCATCCCGGCGATGTTCATGGTGGCCTTCCCCGAGTTGCACTCGCTCAATGTCATGCGGTTGCACTCACCGCACAGCGCCGTGCTCTCGGCCGTGATCTTCAACGCCCTCATCATCGTGGCGCTCATCCCCCTCGCGCTGCGCGGGGTGAAGTACAGGCCGATCGGCGCGGCGGCCCTGCTGCGCTACAACCTGCTCGTCTACGGCCTGGGCGGCGTGATTGCGCCGTTCATCGGCATCAAGATCATCGACCTCATCCTGGTGGGCCTCCACCTGACGACCTAAGGGAGCCGACGCGACGTGAAGTACGTCTGGACAGCGATTCGCATGACGATCGTGACGGCGGTCATCGCGGGCATCATCTATCCGCTTGCCATGACCGGCATCGCCCAGGTCGTCTTTCCGGGCAAGGCCGACGGCAGCCTGATCAAGAAGAACGGTGTGGTGATCGGTTCGAGTCTGATAGGTCAGAACTTCACGGCGGCCCGCTACTTCCAGCCGCGGCCCTCGGCGGCGGGCAGTGGCTACGACGCCATGGACTCGTCGTTTTCGAACCTGGGGCCGACGAACAGGACGCTGGCCGACCGCGTGAAGGCGTCGGTCAAGGCCGAGATCGCCGCCAACCCCGGCCTGAAGTTCGGGCAGGTGCCGATCGACATGGTG
>DATIYD010000117.1:0-6454 GCA_035517975.1 Thermoleophilia bacterium
CAGGGCGCCGTTCGTCGAGGGCCTCATCGCCGGCATCGGCGGCCGCGAGATCAGGACGGCCGACCTCGCCGACGCCCTGCGCTGCGGCCTCACCGGGGCCATCCCGCAACCCAACTGGATCGCGATCCAGCTCTAGGAGCCGGCATGAGCTCAAGGACGACGATCCTCTCGCTGCCCACCGAGGAGTACGTGCATCCCGGCAACCGGGCCTGCACCGGCTGCGGCCTGGGCATCGCCTATCGCATCGGCCTGAAGGCGCTGGGCCCCGACACGATCGTCATCGTCCCTCCCAGTTGCCTCACCGTGCTGCAGGGCCTCTTCCCCGTGGCCACCACCAAGCTGCCCAGCCTCAACACGACCTTCGCCTGCACGGCCGCAGCGGCCACCGGCGTGCTCGAAGCGCTGAAGGCGCAAGGGCGGGAGCACACGAAGGTGGTCGCCTGGGCGGGCGATGGCGGCACGGCCGACATCGGCATCCAGTCGCTGTCGGGGGCCTCCGAGCGCGGCGACGACTTCCTCTTCCTGTGCTACGACAACGAGGGCTACATGAACACCGGCGTGCAGCGCTCGGGCACCACGCCGCGAGGGGCGATCACCGCCAACACCCCCTTCAAGGGCAAGCTGCAGCAGAAGAAGGACGTGGCGGCCATCATGACCGCCCACCGCATCGATTACGTGGCCACGGCCTCAGCCGCCTACCCGCTCGACCTGTACGACAAGGTCAGGAAGGCGATCTCCCTGCAGGGCGTCAAGTACATCCACATCCACACGCCCTGCCCGCCGGGCTGGGGCTACGAGGCGCGCTACACCGTCACGATCGGCGAGCTCGCCGTGGAGACCGGCTACTGGGACCTCTACGAGGTCGAGCGAGGCGAGTTCCGGCTCACGGGCGCGTCCGCCAGGGCACTCGCGAAGGGGACCCGCAAACCCGTGCGGGAGTACCTGCAGGCGCAGTCGCGTTTTCGCGTCATGTCGGCCGAGCAGGCCGCTGAGGCGCAAGCGCAGGTCGATGCCAAGTGGAACGCCTACTCGAGCGACGGGGGCCGCTAGGGGTACCGCAGGGCTCTGTCCGCCGCGCCGCCGGCGCGGCGGCACTCACGACCGCGAGCGTCTGGCCCGATAGGCGCGTCCGATGGCGCGCAGCGGCCTGGTCAGGCGCCACGACGTGCTCGCCGCCACGACCGCGAGCCGCGCTTCGGCGTCGCGGGCTCGTTGTTCGAACACGTCCGCGTGGGTCGCGATTTCTGCCTCGATCGAGGGGGCCCTCGTAAGCCGTCGAGCGTGGCGATCGTGGATCACGAAGCGCTCCGTGGGGCCGTTCATCTGCGTCGTGAGCATGATCGCCGTGATGATGTGCAGGTTCTTGTACGCCTCCTGACGGACGGCTCTGACGTCGTCGGGGACGTCGGGACGCGCAAAGAACGCATCAAGGAGGCGAAAGCGCTCCTCGAGTGACTCGTCAGTCGTGCGGTCACGGACGGTCTTCGCGGCGTCATGGGACCTCCACGTGGCGAGGACTTCCGGCACGTGGCCATAGCCGCCGACGAGCGCGCCGCGAAGCCAGAAGTCGAGGTCGAGGGCCATCGGGTAGTCAGCGCTCCAGCCGCCGATGGCGCCGACGAGCGACTTCCTGAAGACGACCCCGGGCCCCAGGTAGTTGTCGCCCAGGCGGACCATCTCGGCGAGGGAGAAGTCGGGCGGGTGGATCTCGGTCAGCGTCGCGCCGTCCTCGTCGATCACGAGGAAGTCGGGATAGACGCCGACGAGGTCCGGCTCGCAGGCGAGCCGCCCCGCCACGGCGCTGAAGAGGCCGGGCAACATGGGGTCGTCGGAGTTCACGACCGCCAGAAACTCCCCTTCGGCCAGATCGAAGCCGCGGTTGATGCTGGCCGCCTGACCGACGTTCTCGTGGTGGTAGGCACGGATGCGGCCCGGATAGCGCGCGGCGTAGGTGTCGATGATCGCCCCCGTCGCGTCGGTCGAGCCGTCGTCGATGATGATGTGCTCGAGGCGCGGATAATCCTGGGCAAGGACAGACTCGATCGTCTCGACGAGGTAGCGCGTGCCGTTGTAGCAGGGCGTGACGACCGAGAGCAGGGGCAGGTCGGGTCGATCGACCGCGCGAACCGCCGCCCCGGCGCTCGAGCCGGCAGGGCGGGTGAGCTCGTGCGGTGCGGCGGCTCGGCCCTCGACAGAGCGAGCGGGCTCCGGGGGTGCAGCGGCGGACTGGGCCTCGACTGCGCCGGGCGCTTCGCCGTCGGGGTAGACGCCCGGCTTGGTCGTGAAGCGCGCGACCCAGTCGTCGTTGAGGTTGAAGCGCTCGCCCTCCTGGTTCAGCTCACCGCCCACGACGACCGCGGCGCAGTAGTACGCGCATCTCATCACTTCGTCGCGCATGGCCTTGTCGATCTCCGGCGGCAGGTCGTTTCGCTCGAGGAAGCGCTGCGCCGACCGGACGTATTCGGCCGCCCGCGCCTCGTCGCGTTCCCTCATGCCCGAGATCGATCCGGCGTGCATGCGGTACGTGCCGAGCGTGCGCGGGACGTACACGTACGGGCCCTTCAGGCCGAGCCTCCACCATACCTCCGCGTCCGGTCCATAGGGGAACTCAGGGTCCCAGCCACCGATCGCCTCCATGGCCCAGCGTCTGTAGAGCACGCCCGTACTCGAAGGGTTCACATGGTGACGCAGACACTCGAGGAGCTGGAAGGAGCCCGCGCTGTGGATCCGCAGGGGGCGCTCCTGGTCATCGACGACGAGCACGTCGCCGTGTGCGGCGACCGCGGCGGGCGCCGCCTCGAGCGCCCCCGCCATTGCCGCCAAGGCGCCGCTGAACAGGCGGTCGTCGTCGCCGAGGACGCCGAGAAGCTCGCCGCCGGCCGCCGCGAACCCACGGTTGACGGCGGCGGGCTGCCCCTGGTTCTCCTGGGTGACGACGGTGATCCGCCCCTCGTAGCGCGCCAGCACCTCGGGCGTGGCATCGGTGGACCCATCGTCAACCACGACACACTCGAGGTCGGGATAGTCCTGGCGCAGAACGCTGTCGATCGCGTCGGCGAGAAAGCCGGCCCGGTTGTGCGTGGCGATGACGATGGTGACGCCCGGGGGGGTGGCCATCGTCGAAGGGTCTCACACCGCCTTCTGGGAGTCCAGAACGGTCGCTGCCGGCTCAGTGGTCAGGCGACCTGGCGCCTATCTCACGACCACCTTGGCCAGACCGTGCTTGCTCTGCGTGTTGCCGGCGAGGTCTTTCGCGTAGACGTAGTAGTGGTAGGTACCGCGTGTCCCGGGAACCCAGGAGACGCGCTGCCAGTAAGCAATCTTGCGCGCGCCCAGTGAGAAGCTCCTGACCGTCTTGCTGCGGGAGTTGCGGACCACGACCCGTACGGCCATGGCCACCACGCTCAGCTTGTCCGTGACTTCGTAGTGCAGCACGATCGCGTGGCCTCGACGGCCGCTCGTCGCCGCCGCGCGGGTGACCGGTCCCACCGTATCCCAGGCCAGGACGATGCCGTTGGTGCCCACGGCCCAGGCGTGCGTGGCATCGGCGCAGGCGATGCCGTAGACACCCGCGTTGAGCCAGCCGTTCAGGGAGGCCCAGGTGCCGCCGCCGTCGGTCGTGTGCAGTAGCGTCGGCTTGCCGTCGTCGAGGGGGAACCCTCCCACCCACGCGTGGCCCGCGTCCGGGCAAGCGACGGCTTCGAGGATGTTCGTCGTGCCCGAGTCTTGCAGGCTCCAGTGTGCGCCGCCGTCTATGGTGACGAGCACGGTGCCGTGGGAGCCCACCGCCCAGAGGTGGTCGGCGTCGGCGTGAGCGACGGCGGTCAGGTTCTGGGTCGTGCCCGACGGCAGCGGAGTCCAGGTGGTGCCGCCGTCCGTCGTCGCGAGCACCGCGCCGTTCTGACCCACCGCCCAGGCGTGATCTGCGTCTGTGCAGGTGACGCCGAAGAGGTGGTCCAGGGTGCCCGAGGTCTGCGGGGTCCAGGTGGTGCCGCCGTCGGTCGTGTGAAGGATCGTGCCGTACTGACCCACCGCCCAGGCATCCGCGGTGCCGGCGCAGGCGACGCCGTAGAGTCCCATGCCGTTCGCCGCTTCCTGCCTTGTCCATGTGACGCCGCCATCGGTCGTAGCGACCACCGTTCCCCCGACCGCCCAGACGTGCGTGGCATCGGCGCAGGCGACGGCGAAGTAGCCGGTCCCCGTAACGGGCGCCTGCCCGGCCCAGCTCAGACCGCCGTCCTCCGAGTGGAAGATGGCGCCCTGATCGCCCACCGCCCAGAGATGGGTGGCGTCGGCGCAGGCGACGCCGTTCAAGTCGACTTCGTCCGAGTAGCACAGGGGAGTCCAGCCGGCGGCCCGGGCCCACTGGGGGCCGATGGCACCGACCAGCAAGGCCGCAAGGCAGAGCGGGACCACAAGCAGGACCCGCCGCATCCGCTTGCGGTCGACCATGTGGCGCAGCATCATCTTCGACCCTCCTTTTCGGCACTTCGCCCTGGCCGAGCAAGGCGATGGCTCCCCGATTTGAGGTATCGGCGCCGCCACGGAGCATGATGAGCTACGGCGGAGCTCCGGCCGCCGCACCAGATCACTGCGGCGGGGGTTGGGTCGAACACTCGACCAGTAGGGTACCTGTTCCGCAACCCGCCCGATGCCGCGGACCCGCCGAGAGCCAAGGGCGAAGAAGCGGCGGCGCTGATCGCGGGGCTGGTGTTCGCAGAGGGCCGAGTTCAAGCTGGAGGAGTCTGGCCCCTCTCTCCAGTGTCGACCGTCAGCTGTTCGACCTCGGCCATCTCGCCTGGGGTGAGCCTCCACGAGCTGACGGCGGCCACGTTGCCGCGAACCTGGGCAGCCGTCATGGCGCCGGCGATGACCGAGACGACACGGTCCTGCGATGCGAGCCAGCCGAGAGCGAGCTCGAGCAGTGTGTGGCCGCGACGCTCGGCATAGTCGGCCAGCCGCCCGACGGTGGCCAGCCGTTCCACGACGAACGCCTGGTCCTCTGGATCAGCTGTGCCCGTCAGTCGAGTCCCGGCGGGAAGAGGTCGGCCACGACGATACTTGCCACTCAGCAGTCCCATGGCCAAAGGGAAGTAGGGCACGAACGCCAGCCCCAGCGCCTCACAGGCGGCGATCACGCCGCGCTGAGGCTCGACGGCGAGCAGGTTGTACTCGTTCTGCACACAGGCAAAGCCCCGCAAACCGCGCTCGCGCGCCACCTCGTGGGCCTCCGTGAGTTGCTCAGCCGAGAAGTTGGAGCAGCCGATCTCGCGGACCTTGCCCTGCTCGATGAGGCGATCAAGCGCCGCCAGGGTCTCGCCAATCGGCACGGCGGGGTCAGGGCGATGCAGCAGGTAGAGGTCGATCGTCTCGACGCCGAGGCGTCGCAGGCTCTGCTCGCAGGCGCGCATGACCCAGCGGGGATCGCCGCCGGAGAGACCGTCGGGCAACTGGCCCATGGCGAACTTGGTCGCAATGACGACCTCGTCGCGGCGGTGGGCGAGAGCGTCGCCAAGGAGGGTCTCGGACGCCCCGCCGCCGTAGATGTCGGCCGTGTCGAAGTGAGTGACGCCGGCTTCAAGGGCGGCTTCGACGACCTCCCTGGTCCCGAGCGCATCGAGCCTGCCCCCGAAGTTGTTGCCGCCGAGGCCGGGGAACGAGACCTCAAGCGAGCCGATCCATCGTCTGTCAGGCGTCATGCTCGTAGCTGAGCGTCACGTTGGCAGGTACAGCTCACGGACGATGGCCGCGCGAACGTGGTCGCGAAACTCTGGCACCACGGCCGTGACTCGATCCACGATCTCCGAGGGCTGAACCTTGCGATCCAACTGATGCGATAGCTCATTCCGGCCTCGCCCGGACTTCGTCTCTCTCACCCTTACCCCCGCTGCTTCGTAAGGTACTCCGTGTGCGCTGAGATAGGCATCCACCATGGCTGACGAGCCGCGCCGCCAGGAAGCCTATGCAGGTCGTTCGGTCGCTGCGATGATGAGTCGCGCGCTTCGGTGTCTGTCGGTCTCGTCGGCAAGATGTCGGCAATTCCGCCGATCCGGAAGCTTCGTGCGCAAACCGCACGATAGGAAAGCGCCCTGAGCAGGGGTTTCTGGTGCACCTGACTGGACAACTCTCGAACCTTCGGGACGAGGCAAAACGCCTGCTACGAAGTGACTTCGGTCCCTCACAGGGTAACATCACAGCCAGCGGCCCAGCCGCTGAGTGCACTTCGCGAGACGGGGGTAGATCGCTGGCGTGGAGTCGGAATTGGCCCAGCTAGACGACTCGAGTGCCCGCGACAGGCACTGGACGTGCCACCGGCTACCTGCCGTCCCCGAGTCGGTGGGGGCTGCTCGTTTGCTCGCCCGTACGTGTCTGGCGGGCGACACGGACGAGCTGTTGCTCGAGCAGACGATCCTCATCACGAGCGAGCTCATCACCAACGCCGTCAAGTTTGGAG
>DATIYD010000118.1:0-5807 GCA_035517975.1 Thermoleophilia bacterium
CTGGGTCGATCGCAAGATCGACCGCGGCGAGCGCCTCGATCCCGGGACCGTACCCGTACCCCACCCCGGCCAAGCGGAACACCGCGGGCCGCGGGACCGGCTCGGGCGCCTCCCGCCGCCCGACGGCCATCAGCCCCCCACCGTGAGCTCGAACACCAGCAGCGCGACGAGACCGGCCGCGACGGCGGCGCCCCAGGCCAGGTCGAGCCATCGCAGGCGCCAGCTCTGCAGCGTGCGCGCCTCGCCGGTGTAGCCGCGCGAGATCATGGCCAGGTACACCTCTTCGCTCGTCGCCTGTGACTTGCCGAACACGGTCGCCACGGCGGCTCCCAGAAAGTGGCGGTCCTCGCTGCTCGAGACCCGTCCCACGAGGCGGCTCGTGCGAGCCATGGCCATGTCCTGGACCATGCGCACGAGCGTGAACACGTACCGATAGGCCACCGCGAGCACGAAGACGAAACCGCGCGGTACACCGACGGCGCGCATCGCCTTGAGCAGGTCCGACCAGGGCGTCGTCGCCGTGAGCAGCACGCTGAACGAGACGACCGTGGTGACGCGCAGCACAAGCCGGGCGAAGGCGAACAGACCCGGCGCCGTGACCGCCAGGCTGTCGGGCAGCGGCCAGAACGGAGCGCCGTGCGACCAGAGCGTGAGCACCGCGCTCCCCGGGGTCACGATGTTGAAGATCGCCGGCAGCATGATCGCCGCGGTGAACAGCGGGATGAACAGCCAGGCCCGGGCGGCGAACCGTCGCAGGCCGATGCGCGACGCGGGCACCAGGGCCACCGCCAGCGCCAGCAGGACGAGCAGCACCGTCACTCTCGTGGCCAGGGCCGCCGTCACGACGAGCACCAGCAGGCTGACGAGCTTGACGCGCGGATCGAGACGCTGCAGCAGTCCCGGCCGGCGGGCGAGCTCGTCGGAAGTGATGGCGCGTTCGATCCAGGCAGACAGCGTGGCGAGCAGCCGGTCGGTGAACAGACGGCGGGAGCGGCGCGAGCGGGCCGGCTGCGCCGGCCCGCTCGCGCCCCCGGCCGGCGTCAGCAGCCATGCCGGTACCCCGTCGCTCGGACGAGGCGGGTCGCCGAGCGGCGCAGGCGGTCGCGAAGCGGCGGCCACGAGCGGATCCATCGTGCGGTCAGCCCGGGCGGCGAGCCCGGCTCAGAGCGCGCCGTCCGTCGGCGGCGAGGTGACCGGCGCCTGAGCCGCCACCTCCGTATGGGCGACGCGGCGACGCATCCGGACGAGCAGCCAGACGACAGTCGTAAGCGCCGCCACTCCGACAACGGCGCTCACGATGTATGAGATGACGGTCCACGCGCCGCTCGCCCCGTTCCAGCTGTAATCTGGCAGCAGGCCGCCCCAGTGGCCGCCCAGGTGGGCGAGGCCCTTGGGCACGTAGCCGATGCGCTGGGCGAGCTCGTCGTTACCCCATTCGCCGAACGCGCCGCCGCTCGCCAGCAGGCCCAGCGGGACAGCGGCGATGAACACTGCCAGAAGGGCGACAAGCCAACGACGGCGAAGTGGCGCCGTGGTGCCGCTGGCCTCGAACAGCTCGGGGCTCTGGCGGCGCAGAACGGCAAAGACACCGATCGTGAAGGCCGCCTCGATGGGGCCCACGACCAGGGCGTGCGAGCCGACCATGGCCGGGATCGTCGTCTTGAGCCCATAGGGGGCGTACTGAGCGACGCCGTTCACCGTGTGCAGCAGAGGCTGGATGCCCAGTTCGATGCTGTTCAGAAACGCGGCGGCCACGAGTCCGCAGTACGCGCCGACGCCGGCGGCCCAGAGGCGGCGCGACGACTGCAGGTCGCTGCTGCCGGCCACCAGCCGATACACCGAGTACCCGACGTAGGGCATGACGATCGCCATGTTCAGGCAGTTGATGCCCAGCGTCAGGATGCCGCCGTCACCAAAGAAGAAGGCCTGGATGACGAGCGCCGCGCTGACCGCCAGGCAGGCGATGTCGGGTCCGGCGATCACGGCGATCAGTACCGCCCCCACGGCGTGCGCCGTCGTGCCTCCGGCCACGGGCACGTTGAGCATCATGACGAGAAACGAGAAGGCGGCGCCGAAGGCCAGCACGGGGATCATCTTGGGTTGCGAGAGCAGCTTCTTCGTATGCCTGTTGGCGCGATACCAGACCGGCACTGTCACCGCCCAGCCAGCGGCGATCGTCTCGGGCCCCAGATAGCCGTCCGGGATGTGCATGGCGTCCCCCTTGCTTCTAGTCCGACATTGCTTCGACCGGCCCCCGGCAATCGCGGCAGAGGCCGAACACGGTCATGCGCACCCCGCTCACCAGGAAACCGGTCGAGTCGAGGAGATCTCGCCTGATGGGTTCGAGCATCTCATCGCCGAGGTGACCGACGGCCCCGCAATCACTACACACGTAGTGGTGGTGCACCGGCGAAGGGGCTACCTCGTAGTAGGTGGCGACCCCAGCGAGCCTCGTTTCCTGGACGAGTTCGAGGCCGACCAGCAGCTCGAGGGTGCGGTAGACGGTCGAGACGTTCACCTCGGGCATCGTCTGCTGCACCTCGGCGGCGATCTCTTCGGCAGTGCGGTGCCGGCCGCCGCTGCGCACGGCTTCCCAGACGGCGACGCGCTGTGGCGTGAGCCGGTAGCCAGCCTTGCGGATCGTCTCGCGAGCGTGATGCATAGTGCGACGCTATGGCAATCGCAACCCTATTGCAAGAGCCAATGTGTTGCCGTTTGAGGCAGGACGGCTTCCAGCGATCTCGAAGGCGATGAAAGTGCTGCCGGTGTTGACGGCCGGTCGGCCGGCGCCAACATCAGGCGGTGGGACCGATGAATGGAGCCGGTCTCGAGACGGGTTTGTGATTGAAATCACATTCACGAGCAGGTTTGTACACGCGGTCCAGCCCGTGTTGCCATGTCCTTATCAGCCTGGCCGTCTGCGCTGGCCCGAAAAATGAAATGTGTTGCAAGTGCCCGACGCGAGGCGCTTGTTCTGACTGCGTCTCGCAATCAGAAGGAGGGGCGGGAGCTTCGATTCGTGGGAACGCACGAAGCGAGCTTGGGGCGGCGCCGCAAGGCCCGCGGCGAGGCCGCCGCCGATGCCCGCGGTGCCTCGCTCGTCTCGGACCTCCGCCGACACGACCGTGGAACAGCGTCGAGCGACCTCCTGGTGAGCTCGTCTCCCGCAGTTCGGATCGAGCGGCTTTTTGGTGAGCTCGTCTCCCGCAGTTCGGCAGGTCCGAGTGAGGAGGAGTCGTGGAGAAGGCAGTGTTCGCCATTCCGTCACTGTGGGCGGATCACCACACGCTCGCCGTTCGCGATGTTCTGTGCTCTCTGGACGGAGTCGAAGACGTACTCGCGTCGGCCCTGCACCGTAGCGCGACCGTGATCTACGACTCCACGATGATCACGCCCGAACTGATGGCCGAGAGCCTTGACTCCGCCGGCTACCCCGTCGGCGCTGATGCCATCGGCCACACGAGCCTGGCCGACACCTCGTCCTCGTGGTCCGGGAACTCGTCTCGAGTCACGGTCACCAATCCCGTCGATCTCGCGATGTCCGGCGACTACCGCAAGTACTGATCGCGCCGTGAGCGGCCGGCGCCGGCCGCTCATCTCGAATCAAGGAGTGACAGATGGGTGACCCGAAGAGCGTGGACCCGGCCGCGTCGGTGAGCGTCGACTCGCCGCCGCCCAGGAGTCTCGCGTCGCCGCCGAGGAGCATCGACCCCGCCGCCATCGAGATGCTGCAGCATGCTGAGGCGTGCGGCGTGGGCACGGCCTTCACTCGGGCCGAGCAGATGAAGCCCTGCCCCATCGGCGAATCGGGCGCCTGCTGTCGGATCTGCAGCATGGGTCCCTGCCGCCTGCTCGGGAAGGACGCCGACGACCTCACCGGTGTTTGCGGCGCCGACCGATCGACGATCGCTGCACGTCACTTCGCGCGCCAGGTCGCCGGCGGCACGGCCGCGCACTCCGACCATGGCCGAGACATGGCGCACACGCTCCTTGCGGCGGCTGCCGGCGCGGCCGGCGACTACGCGATCAAGGACGAGCAGAAGCTCGTGGTGGTAGCCGGCCATCTCGGCGTGGCCACCGCCGGGCGCGAGACCAACGAGATCGCCGCCGAGGTCGCCGAGGTTGCGCTCACTCAGTTCGGCCAGCAGCACGGCGAGATCGTCTACACCAAGCGCGCCACGTCCAAACGGCAGGCGATCTGGAAGAAGCTCGGTCTCACGCCGCGCGCCGTCGATCGCGAGATCACCGAGGTCATGCATCGCACCCACGAGGGCGTCGATCTGGACGCCGAGAACATCCTGAAGAGCGCCCTGCGCTGTTCGCTGGCCGACGGCTGGGGCGGCTCGCTGCTCAGCACGGACATCAGCGACATCCTCTTCGGCACCCCCTCGCCGCTGACCTCCGAGGTCAACCTCGGCGTGCTCAAGGCCGACCAGGTCAACATCGTCGTCCACGGCCACGAGCCGACGCTTTCGGCGATGATGGTCGAAGCGTCGCGCGATCCGGAGCTGATCGCAGAAGCACAGGCGGCCGGCGCGGCCGGCATCAACCTGGCCGGCATCTGCTGCACGGCCAACGAGATCCTCATGCGCTTCGGCATCCCGCCGGCCGGCAACTTCCTCCATCAGGAGCTCGCGGTGCTCACCGGCGCGGTCGAGGTCATGGTGGTCGACGTGCAGTGCATCATGCAGGCGCTCTCGCCACTTGCCCGACGCTTCCACACCAAGCTGGTGACAACCTCGCCCAAGGCGAAGATCCCGGGCGCCCAGCACGTCGAGTTCGACGAGGGCACGGCGCTCGAGACCGCCAAGGCGCTGGTGCGCATGGCGATCGAGAACTACCCGAACCGCGGCCCCATCCACATCCCGGACTACCACGAGCCGCTGGTTGCCGGCTTCTCGCACGAGTACCTCAACTACATGCAGGGCGGCTTTCACCGCGCCTCGTTCCGGCCCCTGAACGACGCCATCATCGCCGGCCGCGTGCGCGGCCTGGCCGGCGTGGTGGGCTGCAACAACGCCCGCGTCACCCAGGACCTCGCCATCGTCGAGCTCATCAAGAGCTTCATCGCCCGGGACGTCATGGTGGTGGTTACCGGCTGCGCCGCCACCGCCGGCGCCAAGGCCGGCTTTCTCTCACCGGAGATCCTCGACGCTGCGGGGCCGGGGCTGCGCGAGGTCATGGAGGCGATCGGCATCCCGCCGGTGCTGCACCTCGGCTCCTGCGTCGACAACTCGCGCATCCTCACGGTGCTCACGCAGGTGGCCACCGAGGGCGGTCTCGGTGAGGACATCGACGACCTGCCGGCCGTCGGGCTGTGCCCCGAGTGGATGTGCGAGAAGGCGATCGCCATCGGCACCTACTTCGCCGCCTCGGGCGCGCACGTGATCTTCGGCGTGAGCAGCCCGGTGAAGGCATCGACCGAGGTCACCCGGCTGATGACGAGCGGCTGGGAGGAGCTGGTCGGCGGCGCCCTCGAGTTCGAGCCCGACTGGGAGAAGATGCTGGAGCGCTCGCTCGAGCTGATCGACTCAAAGCGAGCGGCGCTCAAGCTGCCCGTCTACGATCCGTCGCAGTTCGGAGCGAGCGGCGACACGCTGTACTTCGAGGCCGTCAAGGCTCAGCTCGCCGGAACCGGCGGAGCCGGTCAGCACGGCGAGAGCGCGCACACGCACGACCATGCCGGGGTCTCGGCCGCCGTCCACGTCGACGCCACGGAGGCCTGAGATGTCCCGCTTCGTCGCCACCAGCGCCATCAGGGGGGCCGCCCGCATGGTCGGCGAGGCCGACGCGGCCCTGCAGGGGGC
>DATIYD010000119.1:0-8722 GCA_035517975.1 Thermoleophilia bacterium
GTCGAGGTACAGCAGGTCGAAGACGTAGTAGACGATCCGGCCCCGCGGGTCGCTGCCGCTCTGCAGGGCGCTCGCCAGGGCGGTGAAGGTGGTACGCCCGTCGTCGTGCACGTACACGACCTCGCCGTCGAGCAGGACGCTCTCCACCGGCAGCGCGCGCAACTCGTCGAGCAGGGTCGGGAAGTGCGTGGTCCAGTCGGCGCCGCGCCGCGTGAACAGGCGCGCCTCGCCGCCGCCGAGCCGGCAGCCGACCCGATAGCCGTCGAACTTGATCTCATGCAGCCAGGCCTCGCCGCGCGGCGCCTCGCTCACGAGGGTCGCGAGCTCGGGCTCGGTCCAGGCGGGCAGAGCCGCGCGCCGGGCGCCGGGGATCGACGCCGGGTCGACGCGCGGTCGAGCCGAGTCGGCGCGTGCCCCCGAGCTGCCGCGTCCGGCCGAGCCACCGCGTCCGGCCGAGTCACCGCGTGCCGCCGGGCCGCCGCCCTGCGCTACGGCGACGGCGCTCCGGCCGGCGACGGCGTCCCCCGTCTGCCAGACGCGGTCGGCCGCGGCCGCTATCTCGTCGACCGAGCGCCCGCTCGCGACGCTGTCGGGGAGCCGCCGGGTGATGACGGCTTCCTCGCCCCTGCGCGCCTCGTCGTCGCGTTCCTTGAAGAGCAGCCAGTTGTCGGCGTCGTCGGTCGTCTTGCCCTCGGGGTCGCGGCGCGGTTTCATGCGCACGAGCATCCAGCGGCCGCGCAGCTTCTCGCCCTCGAGCCGGAACTTCAGGTGGCCGGCTTCATAGGAGGCACGCGGGTCGTCGGCCGTCGTCTCTTCCGGGTACCAGTGCCCCCGATCCCAGACCATGACGGTGCCGCCGCCGTACTGACCCTTGGGGATGACGCCCTCGAAGTCGGCGTAGTCGAGCGGGTGATCCTCGACGTGCACGGCGAGGTGCTTGTCGTCGGGGTCGAGGCTCGGCCCCTTGGGCACCGCCCAGCTCAGCAGCACGCCGTCGAGCTCGAGCCGCAGGTCGTAGTGCAAGCGCCGCGCGGCATGTTTGTGGATGACGAAGAGGTTGCCCTGGGGGCTCGAGGCCAGGCGCGGGCCCGGCTCGGGCGTCTCGCCGAGGCGGCGCTTTGCCCGGTAATCGTCGAGCGCCACGGCTCATGCCGCCCTGCGCCGCCCGCCGCCCTTGCCCCGCTTCGGGGGCGCCTTCTTCTTGGCCGTCTCCTCCGCCCCACCGGCTTCGCCGGCCTCAGCCTCGCCGGCCTCACGGACCTGGTCGACGCTGCGCTTGAGCAGCGCCATGATGTCGACCACCTTGCCCTCGCCGGCCTCGGCGGCGCCCTCGCCGCTCGTGACCTCTTCGACCGCGCCGGTGCGCTCCTTCTCCTCGATCACCCGCAGCACGTCGTCGCGGTAGGTGTCGCGGTACGCCTCGGGATCCCAGTGCGTGGTCATGGCTTCGATGAGCTGCTCGGCCATGGTGATCTCCGGCTTGGTGAGGCCGAGCGCTTCGAGATCGGTGCCGGGCAGGTCGAGCTCGGAGGTGTCGCGCAGCTCGTAGGCGTAGCGCAGCGTCTCCAGGACCAGCACGTCGCCGCGCGCCATGACGGCGCAGAGGTACTCCTTGGTACGGATCACGACCTTGGCGACCGCCACACGGCCGCTGTCGTGCAGCACGGCCCGCAGCAGCGCGTACCCCTTCTTGCCCGAGCCGATGGGCGCCAGGTAGAAGGGCCGGGCGTAGTGGGTAATGTCGATCTCGTCGACGCCCACGAAGCCGATGATGTTGACGGTCTGCGTGGCCTTGGGGTTGGCGCGCTTGAGCTCGTCGTCGCTCAGCACGATGTAGCGTCCGCCCCCCGTGTCGTAGCCTTTGACGATCTCCTCGTAGGGGACCTCCTGGCCGGTCTTCTCGTCGACCCGCTTCTCACGCACCCGGCTCATGGTGCGCCGGTCGAGCTGATTGAAGCGCAGCTCCTGCTGACGCTCGGCCGAGTACAGGCCGACGGGTACGTTGACGAGGCCGAAGCTGATGGCACCTTTCCAGATGGATCTGGGCATCTCACACCTCTCGGTCATGCTGCCGCTGAAACGGGCGCGTCGCGGGCGGCGACGGGCCGGCCGCGTCCGGCAGCGCATGCGATGCGCACATACCCCGCGTGGCGGCGGTCGATGACTGTTGCGGCAGCGGCGCCCTGCCGGGGCCGGCCGGCGCCACGCCTGGCCGGCCGGCTCATGGGCCACGCGGCAGCCTCACACCGGGCCGTCCAGGGATGGCCGCGGCCCCAGCGGGGCATGAAAGGCCTGGAGATGACGAACGACACCGACAGCCGACCGATCGCCCCAGCGACCGCACCGATCGCCCCGGCGACCGCACCGATCGCCCCAGCGACGGCACCGATCGCCGGTCCGCCCCCGCCGGCGCGCGTCCGCGTCGTGGTCGGCGCAGGCGTAAGCGACTTCGTCAACGCCCGCGGCGGCCGTCTGTATGTCTGGGCCACGCTGCATCGCTGCTGCACCGGCGGCCTCACCCTGCTCGACGCGGGCGTCGAGCCGCCTGCCAGGCGCCGCTCGCACTTCACGCCACTCGACGCCGACGGCTTCGAGCTCAGCTTCGACGGCGGCGTCCACGGCCTGCCTGAGACGCTGGTGCTCGAGCTCACGCGCGGCAAGCGCAAGGTGCGCGCCTACTGGAACGACTGCGCCTTCGTCTCGTAGCCCAGCCTGATCGCGCGAGAGGCGATCGACGCGCTTGCCGCCCGCCGGCCTCGGCCGCTGCGGCGCCATCGGGCCACGACCTCTACTCGACTTCGCTCGGCAGCTCCTGTCCGTAGCCGTCATCGACCGCCCGGCGTCGCGCGTCGGCGCAACTGCGCGCGCCGCCGCTCTCAGAGACGCAGGCCCACTCGCGACGCAGGGTCGGCAGGGCGACGACCAGGCCGCCCAGGGCGACGGCGCCGCCGATCGCGAAGATGGCGCCACCGACCAGGCCGTAGAGCAGCGGCGCCGTCAGCGTGCCGACCAGCGCGGAGAGCTGCATGGCGGTCTGCTCGACGCCCTGGACAGAGCCGAGCCAGCGCGGCTGCGCGACCTGCACCAGGAACGCCTGCTTGGCCGGGAAGGACACGGCGAAGGCGACGCCGCCGATCAGCATGGCGGCCAGGTACACGATGAGGTTGTGGGTGAGCGAGAAGGCGAACCAGCTCGCGCCGACGATGCCGAACCCCCAGGCCATGAGGGCGAAGCGATTGGCGCGGTCGGCCACTCGCCCGCCGATGAACGAGAACGCCACGGGCAGGCTGAAGGCGATCCAGGTAAGGCCGATGACGCGCATCGGCGCGCCGATGTGGCGCAGCCACAGGCTCCACACGACCTCCCACGCACCCATGGCGAACTCGGCAGTGGCCACCACCACGATGATCGCGATCACCGGCCTGGTGAGCAGCACGCGCAGCGGGGGGCGGGCGACACGGTCGCGCGACCGCAAGCGCGAGCCGTGCGCCGGCTCGCGCAGGAACAGGGCCAGCACCACCGCCACGATCGCGGTGAGGGCCGCGCCGAAGATGAAGATGGTGGCGAAGGCCCACCGGCCGTGACCGCCGCCGAGGGCGTAGAGCGGCCAGGCGAGCGCCGGTCCGATGATGAGCCCGGTGAACTGCGCCGAGGTCAGCCACCCGTAGGCCCTGCTACGGTTCTCGTTCACCGTGATGTCGGCGACGAAGGCCTGGGCGGCCGGCACGACGGCCGCGGTACCCGCGCCCTCGATCAGCCGAAAGACGATGAACCAGGCGGGCTGGGTGGTCGTCAGCAGCAGGGCGGTGGCGACGGCGTAGAGCACGGTGCCGGCGATGATCATCGGGCGGCGCCCGACCCGGTCGCTCAGGTGGCCGAAATAGCTCGAAAAGGCGAACACGCCGACGAAGTAGGCCGAGGCGATCAGGGCGATCAGCGTGAGCGAGGCGTGAGCCTGCTCCTTGAGGAAGATCGGCAGATAGGGCAGGATCGCCCCCGAGCCGAGCCACACGGTGAAGTCGGTGACGGCGATCAGGGCGAGCTGCGAGCGCGCCGGGCCGAAACCCGGTGCGCGTGTGTCACTGGTCTGTGCGAAAGCGTTCATCAGTCGGATTCGTTCCGAAGTGCCGGGCGCCCCGCGTGCGCGCCTGCGGCGGGCCGCCCTCGCGGGTGGCCACACCCCGTCTCTTCCCCGTCGCGTCGGGCGCGAATCCCGCGCGGCATCTCCTAGGTCGCGCCACGGCGGAACGCCGCGATGATGCCGTCGACGGCGGCCTGCACGTCGTCGGCGAGCGGCACGACCTCGTGCGCGGCCAGCAGGGCGTGGGCGCGTTCGAGCGCGTCGTCGACGATGGTGCTGTCCCGATGGGACTCGAACGAGCCCCGGTGAAACACGGCCGGCTGCCACACCGTGGGGCGCAGCGCGCGGGTGGAGCGCCGGCCCAGGAAGTGCCCTCCGGGACCAACGTCGCGGATGTCGTCGAGCAGCGCCGCAGCGCCGCTGAACGACGTCTCGGCGGCGAAGCGCTTGACCAGGCCCGCGGCGTCGTCGTCGAGCACGATCTTGGCGAGGCTCGTGCCCTGGGCGCCGTCGAAGGTGCCCAGGCCGACCACCGAGTCGGCCCCCACGAGCGCGCCCAGCACGCAGGCCGCCACACCCTCGGCGCCTTCCTGATAGTCGACCGCCTTGCCGTCGCCGCCGAATCCAGGTCCTTGCGTGGGCAGCCCGTAGTGCTTGCACATCTCGACGCAGGCCAGCGACATGAGGCTGAGCTCGGGGGCGCCGCACAGGTAAAGACCGCTGCGCAGGTCGGCGACGGCCGGCTCGGGAGCGGCGATCAGCGGGCAGCCCGGTGCGGCGAGCTGGAACAGGACCACGGCCGACAGCAGCTCGGCCATGGTGACGACCGTGCCGCCGGCGACGCTCAGGGGCGCCGTGGTGCCCATCAGCGGCATGGGCATGACGACGATCGGCACGCCGGCGCGTGCCAAGGCGAGGCTGGCCTCCGTCATGGCCGCATCGTGCTGCAGAGGCGCGATCGTGCAGTTGATCGTCGAGAACACCGGGCGCTCGCGCACCGGTGCTCCGGCGACGGCGGCGAACATCTCGAGAAGGGGCGCCACGAACTGCGGCTCGCGCACCTCGTCCTGGACATGCTTGGCGCAGTGCGCGAACGAGATCGCCTCGATCTCGAGGTTGGCGGTCACCGGGTCGAGGTCGCGGGCCGAGATCGTCGGCCATGCGTAGTCGCAGTTGGGCATGGCGTCGAGCAGCGTCATGATCGTGCGCAGGTCGGCGGCGCTGCCGTCGTGACGCAGGCCGGTCGCATCGTCCAGGACGTAGGTCGCGGTCCCGTCGCTCGAGAAGCTCAGATCGGCGGCGCCGACGAGCACGTCGTGGGCCGGGTCTCGCGCGGCCAGCAGCACCTGTCGCGGCGCCGCGGCAAGGCACGCCTCGACGAGGTCGCGCGGCAGATACGCCCGCAGCGAGTCGTGATCGACGCGCGCGCCCGCGTCTGCAAGCAGGGCGATGGCCTGCGGCAGGTTGAACGCGACTCCGGAGCTCTCCAGCACCCCGAGGGTCTGCTCGTGCAGCTCGGCCTTTTCCTGATCGCTCAGGAAGCTGACGCGCACCCTGGCCATGAGTCCCCCGTTCGTCGCCCTGCCCGCACGGTCGAGCCGACGCGCGCTACTGCGCGGTCCACCGGCATCGTACGTGGCCTCACGGCGGCGTCAAGCACCCCGAGCCGCAAGGCGTCAGGCGATGGCGCCGACCTCGCGCAGCAGCTCGACGAAGGCCGGCAGGAGCGCCGGGCCGGCGCCCACGATGGCGGGGCCCTTGCCGTGCCTGGCTGGCAGCTCGAGCACGCCGGCGCCGGCCTCCTCGGCGATCAGACGGCCGGCGGCGTAGTCCCAGGGCGACAGGTCGAGCTCGAAGTAGGCGTCGAGCTGGCCGGCCGCGAGGCGGCAGAGGTCGAGCGCGGCCGCGCCGCCGCGGCGGATATCGGCCACGCGGCCCAGCAGGCCGGCCAGGGCGGCGCCCTGCTGCACGCGCTGGTCGGCGTCGTACGAGAAGCCGGTCCCCACGAGTGCGTGGGCGATGGTGGTCTGCCGGCGTGCGGCCAGGCGCCGCTCGTCCTGCCAGGCCCCGCCACCGCGCTCCGCCCAGAAGACGATGCCGGTGAGCGACTCGCTCACCGCCCCCACGACGACCTCGCCGTCGAGCTCGGCGGCGACCGACGAGCAGTAGGCGGGATAGCCGTAGACGTAGTTCATGGTGCCGTCGAGGGGATCGACGATCCAGCGCACGCCGCTCCGCCCGCCGCGCGCCGTGCCCTCCTCGGCCAGCACGGCGTCGCCTGGCCGGGCGGCGGCGAGCCGCTCGACGATGGTCGCCTCTGCGAGCCGGTCGACGTCGCTCACGAAGTCGTTGGGCGCGGACTTGGTGTCGACGTCGCGGACGCGCTCGAGGCCTTCGAGGTGCACCCGGCTGGCGGCGCGCGCCAGGTCGATGGCAAGCGTGCGCAGCTCTTCGAGGCCGATCTGCCCGTCTGGGTCCGTCATGGCGCGGTCATTGTACGGCCGGCACCGCCGCGCTTGCGCGCCGAGGCTCTCAGGACTGATTGTAGAAGCCGCTTCCGGCGAGCCCGCGACGTTCGTCGCCCGAGAGCTCGACGTGAGCCGGGGCCAGCATGATGAGGTGCTCGGCGACGACCCGCAGGGCACCGTCGCGCGCGTAGGCGAGGCCGCTGCAGAAGTCGATGACGCGGCGCTCGACGTCGGCGCCGCAGCCCTGCAGGTCGACCATGACGGGTGTCTCGCGACGGAATGCGTCGGCGATGCGCTGGGCGTCGTCGAAGGTGGTGACGGCGACCGCGCTGAACTCGTGGCGGGGCGGCCGCACGAGGCGCAGCGGCGCCTCGTCGTCACGCTCGCCGTATCTCGCGCCGCTCTCGTCCCAGCTCACGTCGTTCTCGTCCCAGTCGGTCTCGTCGTCCGAGCCTGCGGACCAGGCCAGAGCCGCGTCGAGGCGGCTCCGTGCCCGGCGCCAGGATTCACTTGCGCTCATCGCTTCGTTGCTCCTCGTCCCGTCGCGTTGCCGTGTCCGCCTCCCCGGCCCACGGCCGGCGCCCGTCCACGGGCGGGGGCGCGACAACGTGATAGGGCGCCGGCCCCGTCGCAGGTGGCGAGTCCTCGTTCGCGCTCCAGCGCTGCGGGACCACTGCCAGCTTCGCCGGACGGGAGTCGGTTCCTGCCGCGCGCGCCGTTCACGTCGGCCCTCGGCCCCGGGACACGCCCGGTTCACGGGTCGGGAACGGCCTGAGCCGGGTGCGACGCCGCCTGGTCGCGAGCGGCCGGCGGCGGCGCGGCCCGAGGAGCCGGCTGTGGCGCGGCTCGAGCAGCCGGCGGCGGCACGACGCGGGCGCCCCGGGCGGCCGGCGCGGCGCGGAGCAGCGGATACAGGGCGGCGCCCACCAGGCCCATCGCGAGGATCACGGCGTAGGTCGTGTGCGGCCCGAGCCGGGCCAGCAGGAGGCCGCCGAAGATGGGTCCAAGCGCGCCCTGGCCGGCCATCCAGACGAAGGTCCAGGCGCCCATGTAGCGGCCGCGGATCTCGGCAGGCGCGAGGTGCGCGACGATCGCCGAGGTCACCGGACCGAAGAGGGCCTGGGCGACCGCGAGCGCGCCGATCGTGACCAGCAGGGGCCAGGCTGCCGGCACGAAGGCCGACAGACCGAGACCGCAGCCGAACAGCACGCTCGCGAGGGCCACCTGGAACATGGGGTCGAGCCTTCGCACGGCCCGCACGCTCGGGTACTGCGTGATCACGATGACGAGCGCCATGTACGACATGAGCACGCCCCAGGTGGCGGCCTTCACGTGCAGGTAGCTCGTGAGCAGCACGGGCAGGGTCGAGAACGTCTGCCCGAAGATGAACAGCGGCAGCAGCGAGATCGCGCAGAAGGCGCAGAAGCGGCGGTCGCGCAGGACGCCGAGCCCCCTCCCGGGCCTCGGCGCGCCCCGCCGGCGCCGCGACCGGCGGCGGGCGGGAATGCGGATTACGTCGCGCACGCCGTAGACCGGCGCGCCCTCGCTGACGTCGATCGAGCGGACCCGGCGGGCCGCCCGCGGCCGGGTCTCGCGCAGCGCGGCGATGGTGAACCCGAGAAACGCGAAGCAGCCCGCTCCGGCCAGCACGAACAGCAGAGGAAGCCCAGAACCGAGCGACAGCAGCACGGCGGCGATGAGCGGCCCGACCACCTCGCCGGCGCCGATCATGAGGCGCACCAGGCTGTAGCCCTCGGTGCGCAGCCGCGGACGCACGAGGTCGGCCACCATGGCGTTACTGGCGGTCAGAAACAGCGGCCAGCCGAGCGCGCGGTCGCAGAAGACGACAAGGCAGACGGGCACGAGGCCGTGGACGAAGGCGAGGCTGCCGTACATGCACCCCGAGCAGGCGGCGCAGACCACGAGGACGGCACGCCGCCCGAACCGGTCGGAGAGGCCGCCGACGAGCGGCTGCAGCGGCAGACCGGCAAGCGCGGTGCCCCCGATGATGGCGCCCACGACGGCCATCGACACGCCCAGGCGCCCCTCGATGAGGATGGCCGTGTAGGGAAACGCGAGGCCGATGAACAAAAGGTAAAAGAAGGTGCCCCCGACCAGCAGCCAGAATTGGCCTGGGAAGAGTCGCAGCTGGCGCGCCAGCCGCCGTCTTCGG
>DATIYD010000120.1:0-6066 GCA_035517975.1 Thermoleophilia bacterium
GCGACCCGTCGCCGGGTGCCGCTGCCGAGGGCCGGTGTGTGGCTCGCCGTCATCGCGCTCCTGTTCGTGGGCCTCCTGGTCTTCACCGCCTACGCGCAGCGATGGTCGACCCGGCAGGGCGAGGTGAACGCCGGCGGGTCCTCCGAGACTGTCACCGTGACGGCCCCGCGGTCCGCCGATCTCGCCAGGGTGCGCTGGGAGCTCGCCGGCCTGACCGCGATCGCAGGTGCGCCCTCGGCGCAGATCACGACCTCGCGCCCCGCGGAGGCCCGGCACGCGCACGCGCTGCGGACCAGCTTGATCCTGTGGCGCGACCGCTTCGAGCTCACCTCCCACCAGCGGCGTGTGCTCGACCACGCCGTCGTCTATGCGGGCGCCCTGGCGCGCTGGCTCAAGAAGCCGGGGAGCGCGGCGCGTCGTGCGGCCGCCCAGAAGGCCTGGCGTGCCTGGCGCGCCGACGATCCCGGGCTGGCGGCGACGTAGGCGCGCGCATGAACGCAGCACCCGACCCCACGGCCATCCTGGCCGATCTCGCGGCTCGCGGCAGCGAGGCCAACCGCGCCGGCATGGCGCGCTACGGCATCAAGGTCGACGATGCGTTCGGCGTGTCGGTCACCGAGCTGCGCCGCCTGGCCAGGGAGATCGGTCGCGACCACGATCTCGCCCTCGCGCTGTGGCGCACCGGCAACCACGAGGCGCGCCTGCTGGCCGCCTTCGTCGACGAGCCGGCCCGGGTCGACGCCGAGCAGATGGAACGCTGGGCGGCCGACTTCGACTCGTGGGACGTCTGCGACGAGGTGACCACCGACCTGTTCGACCAGACGCGACTGGGGTGGACGAAGGCGGCCGAGTGGGCCACCCGACCCGAGGAGTTCGTCAAGCGCGCCGGCTTTGCCCTGATGGCCGGTCTCGCCGTCCACGACAAGTCGGCGGGCGACGATGCGTTCCTCGGGCTGTTGACCGCGATCGAGCGCGGAGCGTTCGACGAGCGGAACTTCGTGCGCAAGGCGGTGAACTGGGCGCTGCGCAACATCGGCAAGCGCAACCGCGCGCTGCACGAGGCGTGCCTCGCCTGCGCCTTGCGCATCCGTGCGGCAGCCGACGAGCGCGCCGGCGCGCCGCGGGGCGGCGACGCCGCGACGAGGGCCGCGCGCTGGGTGGCAAGCGATGCCCTGCGTGAGCTGCGCTCGCCCAAGGTGCTGGCCCGGTTCTAGCGCGTCGCGCGCCTGGTGCCTTCGGCCGGGCTTCGTCGTCCACGCTTTCCGCAGGCGTGACTTCGTCGCGCGCCTCGTGGCCCACCCACCTTGACCGTGGGCGTAAGCTGTGTGAGTGACCGGCCTCACTTGTCCGCGCGCTTTTTCCGGTGAGGTCCGCCCCGGACGGATCAGCGAGCTCTGACTGGCGGCCCCCGATGCCCGAAGAGACATTCGCTCTCACTCCCATCGAACCCCGCTACCCGCGCCTGCTGGCCGTGATGCGCTGGTTCCAGAGTCACGGGCTGCTGACGATCGCCCTCTGCGCCGTGGCCATGGCCGCCATCTTCGCCTTCGACATCCACACCTCCGCCGACTGGATAGCCGGCGGCTTCTACCTCGTGCCGCTGGCGTTGATCGCCCTTACGCTGCGCCGCCGCACGATCGTCGTGGCCGGCGTGATCGCGGTGGCGCTCTCCGCTTCTGTGATGGCGACCCAGCACGTCTTCGCGAGTCCGCAGCACCTGGTCTATCTCTACCTGCTGATCGTCGGGTGCGGCGGTCTCGTCGTGCTCTCCGACCTGCTCACCCAGCTCGACGAGGTGTCGAGCCGGGCGATGACCCGCGCCCGGCTCGCCCAGGCCGAGGCCGACATCGTGGGCGAATCGACCCGACGCGGCGGGCTCCACGAGCTCGTCGAGAGCGCGATCCGGCGGATCTCCATCGAGCTTGCCGCCGACGTGGGCATCGCTTTCGTCGTGCGCGAAGGGCAGTGGTGCGGCGAGGCCGCGTTCGGCTCGCCGGCCGCGGCCGACCCGGCTACGCTGTGCTACGGCTACGACGAGCTCGTCGTGCTGCGCCACGCTCTCGAGCACGACGAGGTGCTCTCGATCCCCGACGTGCGCACGTGGTTCGGGCAGCGCGGCCTGACACCGCCGGCGTACCTCCACGAGTTCGAGCTGCACTGCGTGCTGGTCGTCCCGCTGCGCGCCTTCGGCCTCGGCCTGGGCGCCATGGTCTTCAACCGGCCGGACGGTGCGGGGCCGTTCACCCGCGAGCAGATGCGCTTCGCCGGCAGCGTCGGCGGTCACCTCGCCGTGGCCGTCGAGAACGCGCGTCTGGTCACCGAGCTCGACGCCAAGCAGCGCGGCCTGGCGCTGGTCGTCGAGTCGAGCCTCGATTTCGCCTCGAGCCTCGAACCGCGCACCGTGATCGAGGCGGTCGTCGAGCGCCTCGTCGCGCTGCTCGACGTGAGCGCCTGCGACATCCACGTGCTCGAGCCGGAGCGCGACGCCGTACGCACCGTCGTGAGCTTCGACCGCGGGCACTTCGACTTCGGCGACGTGATCGGGCGGCTGTGGTCGCTCGCCGACTACCCTGCCACCGCGCGCGTGGTCCACGAAGGCCGGCCGGTGGTGATCCTGAGCCCGGACGACCCGGCGTTGAACGACAACGAGCGCCGCCTGCTGCGCCGCAACGGCAAGACCAGCCAGCTCGGCGTGCCGCTCAAGGCGCGAGACCGCGTGATCGGCCTCGTCGAGCTCTTCGACGACAGCGAGTCGCGCTCGTACTCCCCCGAGGAGATCGAGCTCGTCGGCGCTATCTGCCAGTTCGCCGCTCTCGCCCTCGACAACGCTCACGTTTACGATTCGCAGCGCGAGACGGCGGCGCGACTCGAGCGGCTGGCCGCCCAGCTGCAGGCGCTGCAGCAGCTCTCGCTCAAGCTCGCCCGTCTGCGCGACGAGGCCGGGGTCGTGCGCGAGGTGCTCGAGTCGGGTGCCGGGCTGCTCGCGGCCGACTCGGCCGCCTATGCGGTGCGCGACGGCGAGGTCGTCGCGGTCAGGGCGTTCCACGACCGCAACGGCTTCTCGGCGCCCGACGCCGCCGCGGCCGAGAGCATCCTCGCCGTGCTGCGCGACACGTTGCCCGAGATCGGCGGCGTCGAGATCGGTGACGGCGTCGGCCAGCAGGCCTTCGCCGACCACGCCATCGTCCACGGCCGGGCGCTCATCGTGCCCATACGCCGCCGCCGCCCCGGCACCCTCGCCGGCCTCGTCTTTCAGCGGGCGCGCGACGGCTCGTTCGGCGACGACGACGGCCGCCTCGCCACCACGATGGCCGCCCAGCTCGCCCTCACGCTGCGCAACGTGCAGGCCTTCCAGCGCGAGCACGAGATCGCCGAGACCTTCCAGCAGGCGCTGCTGGTCGAGCCTCCGCTGCTCGTCGGCGCCGAGATCGGCGTCAAGTACCAGGCGGCGGCGCGGGCGGCGCGCGTCGGCGGCGACTTCTACGACATCTTGCAGGTGGCGCCCGATCGCGTGCTGATCGTCGTGGGCGACGTGTGCGGGCGCGGCCTCGAGGCGGCGGTCGAGACGGCGCTGCTGCGCTACACGCTGCGCGCCTATGCCCAGGAGAGCTCGCCGGGCGAGGCGCTCTCGCGGCTGAACTCGGCGGTGCTCGCGCAAGACTCCGAGATGCCGTTCGCCACGATCGTGCTCGCCCTGCTCGACGTGCGCCGCCGCAACCTCGAGTTCGCCGTGGCCGGTCACCCGCGGCCGATCGTGCTGGCCGGCCGCCGCCGCTTCGCGATCGCGCAGGCCGGCGGGTTTCCGGTCAGCCTGTTCCCGGGCGAGACCTACCCGACGAACCGCTGCGTGCTGCCCGAGGACGCGACGATCGTGCTCTACACCGACGGGCTGACCGAGGCGCGCCGCAACGGCCGCATGCTCGGCGAGCGTGGATTACGCGAGACGGTGCGCCGCCACCTCGACGAGCCGGCGCAGCAGCTTGCCGAGTCGCTCATGGGGCGGGCGTCGCGCTACGCCGGCGGTAGCGTCGACGACGACATGGCGGTCGTGGTCGTCAAGCTTCCCTGACGCCCGCCGGGTCGGGCCGCGCGGATCGGCCCGGTCGCGTGGGCGCGCGCCCCGGCTCAGGCCCCGGCCGCGTCGTGGGCGGGGTGGCGCGGCGCATGGCCCGTCTGCAGATACCGTCCGATGGCCAGGCGATCGACGAAGCCGATGAAGCGCCCGTCCTGGACGACGGCGAGCTCGTCGACGTCGGTCGTGGCCAGCCGGTGCAGGGCGGTGGCGGCCGACTCGTCGGGCGCGATCGTCTGCAGGTGCGCGGCCGCCGTCATCGCGTCCTGCACCTGATCGACGCCCCAGGTGCCCTGGTCGGTGCGCTGCAGGTCGGACAGGCAGATCATCCCCTCGAGGGTGCCGTGGTCGTCCTGCACCGGCAGGCAGCGCGCGTTCAGGGCGAGGAAGTAGTCGTTGGCCGCCTTGCGCAGGGTGATGTCGCCGGGGATCCAGGTGGGCGGCAGCGACATGAGCTCGCCCACGCTGACGGCGGTCAGGCTGCTCTCGGCGCGGCTCTGGCGACCGGCCATCTGCGAGGCCTGCACCACGAACCAGCCGATGAACGCAAACCATAGACCGCCGACGTAGCCGCTGAAGCCCGCGCTGAACCCGAACAGGGAGAACAGACCGTAGGCGACCATCAGGACGCCGATCACGAGACCGGCGCGGGCCGCCCAGCGCGTGGCCTTGAGGGCGTCGTGCGTGACGCCCCATAGGGCGGCGTGGAGCACCTTGCTGCCGTCGAGCGGGAAGCCCGGCACCATGTTGAAGACGGCCAGCAGGAGGTTGATGAAGCCCAGGTAGATGAGCACCGCGCGGCCGATGCTCCAGGTCTCGATGGCATGGCCGCCGTACCAGCAGGCCAGGCCGATCGCGAGGCTGGACACGGGTCCGATGCCGGCCAGCAGAGCCTCGCGCCCCGGGCTCGTCGCCTCGGATTCGATCGTCGAGACGCCGCCGAGCATCCACAGCGTGATGCCGCGCACCGGGATACCCTGCGCGCGGGCCACGAACGAGTGGGCGAGCTCGTGGGCAAGCACCGAGACGAAGAAGAGGAGGGCCGCGACCACCGAGACGACCCACAGCGTGGCCGTCGACCAAGCCTCGAGGTTGAACCAGCCCGTGGCGACCGACCACGTCACCAGGGCGAAGATGAGGATCCAGCTCGGCGTGATCGAGATCTCGATGCCGAACAGCCGCGCTACCTTGAAGCCGGACCCCATGCTCCTCCTTGTCGGGTCACTCTTCGCAGGTTGTTCCCCCTGCGCGGGGCGGGTGAACGGCCAGGCCGGAACGGCTACCGCGCGAGCTCGACCACCGTGTCGATGCCGTCGGCCAGGGCCAGCACCCGGGCGCCGGCGCCGGCCACGCGCCGGGCGGCGGCGATCGCGTCGCCGGCGCCGTCGAAGCACAACAGCCCGAGGCTCTCGATGAGAGCGCGATCGCCCGCGCCGGCCACACCCACGCGGTACGTCGTCATGAGCTTGGCCATCATGTAGGCGCGCTGGCCGCCGGGACCGAGCGGCTCGACGCAACCACGCGCCACAAGGTCGAGCGGCCGCGCGGTCGCGGCCAGCAGCGCACCGAAGTTGATCTCGCCGGGCCCGTCGCCGACGCCGAGCGGCACGTCGGCGCAGCAGACGATCAGGCCGCCGGGCTTCACCACAGGGTGGGCCGAGAGACCCACGTAGGTCGCGGCCCGCGAGGCCTGGTAGACGCTCTTGTCCTTGGGGGCCGGCACGCCGGCGAGCACGAGGTCGAACGGGCGCTCGCAGCACCTGATCCAGGCCGCGCCGTGGTCGTCGGCGAGGCGGCGCTGGACGGCGGCGGGGTCGCCCGCGGCGACGCCGGCGACCCCGCCGCCGTCGCCGAGCACCACGTTCACGGCGAAGCGCAGCGCCGTCGCGCCGGCGATCTCGCGCAGCGCCTCCTGGAAGGGGTTGCCGTCGAGCCGGCAGAGTCGCACGTCGCGCTGGTCGATGAAGACGGGATGATGCGTCCAGGCGATCGTC
>DATIYD010000121.1:0-2867 GCA_035517975.1 Thermoleophilia bacterium
CGGCGCCGAGCGGGCCGCGCTCGAGCGCGTCGCCGTGCTGGACGCCGAGCTCACCCGGCTCATCCGCGCCGAGGCACTGCTGGCCGGCCTGGTCGAGGGCCTCGCCGCCGCCATCGTCGGCCTGACCGTCACCGGCGTGCTCACCGTCTGCGTCGCGGCGACGGCCGACGGTGCCCTCGACCGCGTGCTGGTCGCCACGCTGGCACTCCTCGCCCTGGCCTCGTTCGAGGGCGTGGCGCCCCTGCCCGCCGCGGCGCTGCGCCTGCGCACGACACTCGACTCCGGCCGCCGCCTGCTGGAGCTGGTCGACCGCGAGCCGGCGGTGACCGACCCGCGCGAGCCGGTCGCCGCGCCGGCCGGCGCCGGCGTCGCCCTCGACCACGTCGGCTTCTCCTATGGCGACCACGAGAGCTGGGACCTGGGCGGTCTCGACCTCGACCTGCCGCAAGGGCGCCGCATCGCGCTGGTGGGCCGCTCCGGCGCCGGCAAGAGCACGGTCGCCGCCCTGCTGACCCGTTTTCTCGACCCGGCGACCGGCCGCGTGGCGCTCGGCGGCATCGACCTGCGCGACCTGCGCCAGGCCGACGTGCGCGCCCGCGTCACCCTCGACGCCCAGGACGCCTACCTGTTCGCGACCACGATCCGCGAGAACGTGCGCCTGGCGCGGCCGGCCGCCGGCGACGAGGAGATCGCGCAGGCGCTCGAGCGCGCCCGGGCCTGGGAGTGGGTGCGCTCGCTGCCGGAGGGCCTCGACACCCCGGTCGGCGAGGAGGGCGCCTCGGTCTCGGGCGGCGAGCGGCGGCGCATCGCCCTGGCACGCACCTTCCTGGCCGGAGCGCCGGTGATCGTCCTCGACGAGCCCACGGGCCACCTCGACCCGGAGACGGCCGACGCTCTGATCGCCGACGCTCTGGGAGCGGCCGAGACGCGTTCCGTGCTGCTCATCACGCACCGCCCCGAGGGCCTCGACCTGGTCGATCAGATCGTCACGCTCCACCACGGGCGCGTCGTGAGCGTGAGCGGGCCGGCGGCCGGGCGCCAGACGGCGACACCGGCGCCCCGGCAGCGGTAGGCTCTTGCCACGAAAAGAGCGCCGCCGGCGCCGGCCGGCGAGCCGGCGACATTCCGGCGGCGGCGACAGTGGGAGGACGATGTGGATCTGTTCGAGGTGATCGCCGCGCGCTACAG
The DNA here is from genome assembly GCA_035517975.1 of Thermoleophilia bacterium. Classification (GTDB taxonomy): domain Bacteria; phylum Actinomycetota; class Thermoleophilia; order UBA2241; family UBA2241; genus Bog-752. The sequence continues at coordinate 1,189 of DATIYD010000121.1, forward strand.
CGTGCGCGGCTACAAGCCGGAGCCCGTCCCCGAGGCGACGCTCGCCAAGGTGCTCGAAGCCGCGCGCCGGGCTCCCACGGCGGCCAACCGCCAGCCGTTTCGCATCGTCGTCGTCCATACCGAGGGGCGCGAAGAGGAGCTGCTGCGCGTCTACTCGCGGCCCTGGCTGGTGCAGGCGCCGCTCGTGCTGCTCATGGTCGCAGTGCCCGGCGAGGCCTGGCGGCGCATGGACGACAAGCCCTACGACGAGGTCGACGCCACGATCGCCATGGACCACCTCGTCCTGGCGGCCACGGCGCTCGGCCTGGGCACCTGCTGGATCGCGGCCTTCGACCCGCAGGCCACCCGCGAGGTGTTCGGTCTGCCCGACGACGTCGAACCGATCGCGCTCACGCCGCTCGGCCTGCCCGACAAGCCCCCGGCGGCGACGCCGCGCCGGCCCCTCGAGGAGCTCGTCAGCTTCGAGCGCTGGTAGGCGTGAGCCCGACCGCCTGGAAGCCCACGCCGGCCGCCAAGGTCTACGAGGCCTTCAGCGCCGTGGCCGACGGACGCGTCCGCCTGGCCGAAGACTCCGGCCAGGGCGGCAGCGCCGAGGTCGAGTCGTCGGGCCGCGACCGTCGCTACGTCGTGGAGTGGGCGGCCGACCTGAGCTCGATCACCGCCAACGACAACGCCTCGTACTGGCAGGGCTACCTCGGCTATCCGGCCGTCGCCGCGCTGCTGGCCGTCGGGGCGCTGCACGCCGATCAGACGATCGTCGACCTCTTCGCCGGCGTACCCTGGCACGATCTGAACGCCCGTTTCAAGCGCGACTACGCCGCGGCCGTCGACAGCGTGCTGGACGGCCTCGAGGGCCGCGGCGCCGACCGCGCCCGTATCGAGAGCGAGGTCGCCGGCGTGCTCTCACAGCTCGCCGACCTCGCTCCCGAACGCCCGCCGCGCCGCCGCCGCCCGCCGTCCGGCGGCTGAGCGTCACCACTCCCGCTCGCCGGCCGGATCGACCGGCGAGCCGGCGCCGAGACGCGCCGCGCGCGGCACGATCTGCACGGCGACCGCCTTGATCGCCGCGTACAGCTCGTCGCCGGCCGCGAGGTCGAGGTCATCGGCCGCCGCGCGGGTGACGAGCGCCTGCAGTGGCTGCCCGTGCCAGCGCAGCACGATCAGGCGCAGACGCCCTCGCGCGCGCACCTCGGCGACCACCACCGGCACCACGTTGCGGGCGCTCAGTGACTCGGCGTCGGGCTGCGCGCGCAGCAGCGTCACATCCTCGGGGTGCACGACGGCGAAGGCCGGCCCGGGCGCCCCCTCGCCACAGGCCAGCGCCGCGCCGTCGGGCAAGACGAAGCGCAACGCATCGCCCGGCCCCTCGACCACCTCGCCCGTGAGCCAGACGTCGACACCGAGGTACTCGGCGACCTCCTCGCTCGCCGGCCGGTTGAAGACGTCGCCGCGCGACCCGTCCTGCACGACCCGGCCATCGGCCAGGAACGTCACGGTGTCGGCTACGGCCGCCGCCTCCTCGCGGTCGTGGGTCACCCAGAGCACGGTCGTCCCCGCGGCGGCGAAGATGCGCTGGACATCCTCGAGCAGACCGCGACGGGTCGGGGGATCGAGCGCCGCCATGGGTTCGTCGAGGAACACGACGACCGGGTCGCCGGCCAGCGCGCGGGCGATGCTCA
>DATIYD010000122.1:0-3051 GCA_035517975.1 Thermoleophilia bacterium
CCGCCGCGCCGGCCGGGCGCCTCGCGCCGCTCAACCCGGCGTTCGTCGCCTACCAGCATCAGTTCCGCACCATGGGCCCGAACGCAACGCTCAAGACCCTCGTCCCGGTGCCGGTCAACACGCGTCCCTGGGCCAAGGCCGCCCTGCCTCTGGGACCGCTGGCCCTGGGGTCGTCGTACGACCCCGCCTACGATCTGCGGACGGTCGGCAAGGTCTCACCGGTCCGCAACCAGTACCAGTTCAACGTCTGCTGGGTCTTCGCCAGCCTCGCCTCGCTCGAGTCCTCTCTCCTGCCCGCCGATCCCCAGGACTTCAGCGAGGACAACCTTGCGGTCGCGGCCGGCAGCGAGTTCGACACCGGCCTCTACAACCCCGGCAACTACTGCATGACGACGGCCGAGCTCGCGCGCTGGAACGGCCCTGTCACCGAGTCGGCCGAACCCTACGGCAGCGGCGCGTTCGTCTCGGGCCTGAAACCCCTGGCCCACGTGCAGAACGTGCTCTTCCTGCCGGACCGCACCAGCCCCACCGACAACGACACCATCAAATGGGCGATCGAGACCTACGGGGCCGTCTACAGCGGCATCTACGCCGATAGCGGCATGAGCTCATCGAGCACCTCCGCCTACTACGATCCGGCCACCAGCTCCTACTACTACGACGGCTCCAGCGCCGCCGACCACGCCGTCGACATCGTCGGCTGGGACGACGACTATGACCCCGCCAATCTCAACGCGGGCAGGCCGGTCGCCGATCAGATCCCGGCCGACCAACTTCCCGGCAAGGGCGCCTTCCTCGTACGCAACAGTTGGGGATCGAGTTGGGGCGACGGCGGCTACTTCTGGGTGTTCTACGACGACGTGCAGATCGGCAGGGGCATGGCAGTGTTCACCGGCGAGCCCACCACCGACTACGCCCAGAACTTCGGCTACGACAGGCTGGGCTTCACCGACCAGTGGGGCTACGGGAGCGACACGGGCTGGATGGCGGCCGCCTTCACGCCCAAGGGCGATTCGCCGCTCGAGGCCGCGTCGTTCTATGCGCAGACCCCCGACACGGCCTACGACGTCTACGTGGCATCCAGCCTGAACGACCAGTCCACCTGGACCCTGGAGGCGACGGGCACCGAGGTCGTGCCCGGCTACCACACCGTGTCCTTCGCCGCGCAGCCCGTCGCAAAGGCCGGCGTCCGGTTCTACGTCATCGTGCGGCTGACGACGCCGGGCTACGACTACCCGATCGCGGTGGAGGACGCCGAGGCGGGCTACTCGAGCCAGGCGACGACGGCTCCCGGTCGCAGCTTCTCGAGCGCCCATGGCTCCCCGGGAACGTGGACCGACCTGGCCACCGACGCCGGCCCATACCCTCCGGCCGACGTCTGCCTCAAGGCCTTCGCCGGCGCGGCGATCGCCGATCCGATCAGGCCGGTCACCAGGGCGCTCGCGGCGGTCACCGTGGTGCGCGGCCGCTCTGCGACCCTGCGCTACCGCGTGAGCGACGCGACGTCGCACGACGTGGAGAGTGTGACGATCCGCATCCGCAACCACGCCGGCAAGACCGTGAAGACGATCGCCGCTGGAACCCACGCCCCCGGTGTCTCGTTGTCGCAGCGGTATCGCTGCCGGCTGGCCCGCGGCAGCTACCGTTTCTACGTCTACGCCACCGACCGCTGGGGCAACACGCAGTCGTCGGTCGGGCACGCCACGCTGACCGTCAAGTAGACCGCGGTCGACCGGGCGCACGCCGGCCGCGGCAACGCACGCGAAGGGGGCGGCTCCCTGCAGGGAGCCGCCCCCTTCGCCGTTGATCGGTCGTGCCGCTGTCGCGGCGTCGCCGCGGAAGTCCGTCGCCCGGGCCTGGCCCGGCGCGCGGACCGCCGCACGTGCCTTACTGCGGCGCGGTCGTGGAAGCGTGCGTGCAGCCGGTGCCGGCCGAGTGCGCCGGCGAGGGCGCCGCGCTGGCCGCGGTGGTCGTGGCCTGCGCCGACGAGCCGCTGCTGCCGCTGCCGAAGGCCGTCGGCACCAGCCAGACGGCCAGCGCCAGAACGACGGCAGCGACCAGTGCGGCGAGCACTTTCCTGGACACGAGTCCCTCCTTCGCTGGTTCCAAGCGTCGGCTGCCTTCTTCCCCGGCGGCGGCCAAAGCACTGCCCCCGTAGGTATTAAGAGTTGTTCACCAGGCTGTGCGCGAGCTGGCAGATCGCCAAGAGCCATCCGGCGAAGACTGCCTGACCGCCGACCGTGTACACTGGATGGCCGCCATGCACGACCCGAACCACATCCGCAACCTCGCCATCGTCGCTCACATCGACCACGGCAAGACGACGCTGATCGACGCCATCTTCCGCGCCGCCCGCGTCTTTCGCGAAAACGCCCACGTCGAGGAACGCGTGATGGACAGCAACGACCTCGAACGCGAGCGCGGCATCACCATCCGCAGCAAGCACTGCACGGTCGAGTGGCAGGACTACCTGATCAACATCATCGACACCCCGGGCCACGCCGACTTCAGCGGCGAAGTCGAGCGCGTGCTCAGCATGGTCGACTCGGTGCTGCTGCTGGTCGACGCCAACGAAGGGCCCATGCCGCAGACGCGGTACGTGCTCATGCGGGCGCTGCGGCTGGGGCTGCGACCGATCGTGATCGTCAACAAGGCCGACCGCCCCAACGCCGACCCGTCGGGTGCCCTCGATGCGACCTTCGACCTGTTCGTCGAGCTGGGCGCGTCGAACGAGCAGCTCGATTTTCCCGTGCTCTACGGCTCGGGTCTCGAGGGCTGGATCGTGAGCGACATCGACGAGTACCGGCGCGAGGAGCGCGACCGCGAAGCCCATCTCGCCGAGGGCGGCGAGCTCTCGGCGGCCATGCGCGCCGAGCTCGCCGCCCTCGGCATGCGCGACCTCTTCGAGACCATCGTCGCGGCGGTACCCCCGCCCCGGGTCGACCTCGACACCCCCTTCCTGATGCAAGTGAGCACCCTCGCCTGGAGCGACTACATCGGGCGCATCGGTTGCGGACGCGTGCTCCAGGGCCGCCTCGCGTCGGGGGGGGG
>DATIYD010000123.1:0-2334 GCA_035517975.1 Thermoleophilia bacterium
CCAGCGTGGCGCAGGTGGGGGCCGACTTCGCCCCGGGCTTCTGGAACGCGGCGACCAACCCCGAGTCCCGCCTGCTGGCGGTGGGTGGCATCTGCGAGGACGCGATCGCCGGCCTGCTGTCGGGCGTCTCGGCGTCGGGCCAGGCCATCGGCGTGGGCTCGTCGTACGGCGCCTTCATGGCGCCGCTGGGCCACATCGCGGCTCGCCTGCACGCCATCGGCCACCAGGCCCGCCGGGCCGCCTTCGACACGACGGGCGGACCGCTCGTGCTGATCTGCGGCCACGCCGGCCTGGCCACCGGCGAGGACGGACCGACCCACGCCGACCCGCAGGCGCTGCAGCTCCTGCAGGAGAACTTCGCGCCGGGCACGGCGATCACGCTCACGCCCTGGGAGCCCGGCGAGGTCTGGCCGCTGCTGGCCGCCGCCCTCGCTTCGCGCCCCGCCGTCATCGCGCCCTTCGTGACGCGGCCCACCGTGCGCGTGCTCGACCGCGAGGCGCTCGGTCTTGCGCCGGCAGCCGACGCGACGAGCGGTCTCTACCTGCTGCGGGCGCCGCGCGGCCCGGGCGATGTGACGATCGTCCTGCAGGAGAGCGCCGTGACCTATGCCTTCGTGACCGAGGCCCTGCCCCTGCTCGACGCCCGCGGCATCGACTGCCGCGTCTACAGCGTGGCCAGCGCCGAGCTCTTCGATGCCCTGCCGCCCGAGCGCCGCCGCGAGATCTTCCCCGAGGAGCACGCTCGGCAGGCGATCGGCATCACCGGCTTCACCGCCGCGACGCTCGACCGCTGGGTGACCTCGGCCGCCGGGCGCGAAGCGTCGCTGCATCCCTACCGGCGGGGCCACTACCTGGGCAGCGGGCAGGGCGAGGTGGTGCTGGCCGAGGCCGGCCTCGACGGCGCGAGTCAGGCCGCCGCGGTGGGGCGGTTCCTCGACGACGCCGTGGCGAGCAGGGGAGGGGCCGGCTCGCTCGCCTGACGACTCCGCGGAGAGGCGGACCCGGGTCGCGGCTCTGGTAGACTGCCGCGCATGACCCATGTCCCCACGTTCGCCGTGGTGGGCGTTCCCAACGCCGGAAAGTCCACCCTCATCAACCGCCTGAGCGGCTCCCGCGTCACCGTCGTGCACGAGACCCCGGGCGTGACACGCGACCGCAAGGTCGTCGAGACCGACTGGTCCGGCCAGGCCGTGAAGCTGATCGACACAGGCGGCTTCGACACCTCCGACCAGACGACCCTGGGCGGCGACATCCGGGCCCAGGTCAGGGCCGCGCTGGCCGAGGCCGACGGCGCCGTGTTCGTGGTCGACGGCCGGGCCGGCCCCATGCCCGGCGACCACGAGATCGCCGACGTGCTGCGTCGCGCCAGGATCCCGACGCTGCTCGTGGCCAACAAGGTCGACGACCCGCGTCACGAGGCCGAGCTCGTGGCCTTCTACGAGCTCGGCCTGGGCGAGCCGCTGGCCGTCTCGGCGCTGCACGGCACCGGTAGCGGCGACCTGCTCGACGAGCTCGTCGCCCTGGCGGCGGGGATCGACCACGGGGACGACGAGGGCGGGGAAGAGGCCGCGCCCGAGATCGCCGTGGCCATCGTCGGCCGGCCCAACGCCGGCAAGTCGTCGCTGCTGAACGCCTTGGCCGGCGAGGAGCGCGCGATCGTCGGTGAGGCGGCCGGCACGACCCGCGACGCGATCGACACCACGGTGAGCTGGCGCGACCGGGTCTATCGCTTCGTCGATACGGCCGGCATGCGCAAGGCCGCCAAGGTGTCGGGCGTCGAGTACTACGCCTACCTGCGCAGCCTGGCCAGTCTCGACCGCGCCGAGGTCGCCGTGATCGTGGTCGACGCGACCGTGGGTCTGGGCGAGCTCGACCTGCAGATCGTCGGCGAGGCGACCCGCCGCGGCTGCGCGACGGCGCTGGCCGTCAACAAGTCGGACGTGGCGCCGCCCGACCTCGCCGAGATCGGCGGCATCGCCGCTCGCAAGCTGCGCCAGCGGCCGCGCGCCCTGGCCGTGTCGGCCCGCACCGGCCGCGGTCTCGAGCACCTGCTGCAGCTAGTGACCGACCTGCAGAGCCGCTATACTGCCCACATTCCGACGGGCGCCCTCAACCGGGCGCTCTCCGCCATCACCGAGCAGCGCACGATGCCGGGCAGGGGACGCAGGAAGCTGAAGCTCTACTACATCTCCCAGTTCCAGACGGCGCCGCCCCGTTTCGCGATCGCCGTGAACGACCGCGACCTGGTGACGCGCGACTTCGGGTTCTACGTCGAGAACCGGTTGCGTGAGACCCTGTCCTACGAGGGCGTGCCGCTCATCATCGACTTCAAGG
>DATIYD010000124.1:0-2900 GCA_035517975.1 Thermoleophilia bacterium
AGCGTTGCAGTCGTTCTGGGAGAAGCAGGGCTGCGTCGTGATGCAGCCCTATCACACCGAGGTCGGCGCCGGCACCTTCAACCCCGCCACGTTCCTGCGCTGCCTCGACGCGCGGCCCTGGCGGGCCGCCTACGTCGAGCCGTCCACGCGGCCTGCCGACGGCCGCTACGGCGAGAACCCCTTCCGCCTGGGTCACTACTTCCAGTACCAGGTCGTGATCAAGCCCTCGCCCCCCGACATCCAGGATCTCTACCTGCAGTCGCTGCAGGCGCTGGGCGTCGACCTGCGCAAGCACGACGTGCGCTTCGTCGAAGACAACTGGGAGGGTCCCACGCTGGGCGCCTGGGGTCAGGGCTGGGAGGTCTGGGCCGACGGCATGGAGATCACCCAGTTCACCTACTTCCAGCAGCTCGGCGGCTTCGATTGTGACCCGGTGACGATCGAGCTCACCTACGGCCTCGAGCGCATCGCCATGTACCTGCAGGGCGTCGACAGCGTCTACGACATCGTGTGGAGCCGCTTCACCGAGCCCGGCGGCGGCGAACACGTGGTCACCTACGGCGATGTCTACCTCGAAAACGAGCGCGAGTTCAGCCGCTACAACTTCGAGGTCTCCGACGCCGACATGCTGTTCCGCCACTTCACCGAGTTCGAAGCCGAGGCGCAGCGTTGCCTCGACGCCCGCCTGCCCATACCGGCCTACGACTACGTGCTCAAGTGCAGCCACGCCTTCAACATGCTCGACGCGCGCGGCGTGATCAGCGTGACCGACCGCACGGCTCACATCGCCAGCGTGCGCGACCTGGCCCGCAAGGTGGCCGGCCTCTACCTCGAGGTCACGGCGGCCGGCGACGATGCGGGCGAAGCCGGGGCCAACGGAAACGATGTCAACCGTACGGATGACACACCGGGAGACACCGCATGACCGCCGGCTGGCTGTTCGAGATCGGCGTCGAGGAGCTGCCCTACCGCACCTGTCTGTCGCTCCTGGCCCAACTGCGTGGCGCCGGCACCGCCGAGGCGCCCGGCCTGGTCTACGAGGCGCTGGCCGCCGAACGGCTGATCGGCCTAGGCGGGGCCACCGACCCGGTCGCCTTCGCCGAGACGCGTCTCAAGGTGATGGTGGCGCCGCGGCGCGTCGCGGTGTGGGTCAAGGACGTGCCCCGCGAGCAGACCGCCCAGACGCTGCGTCATCGCGGACCGCGCGCCGACGTGGCCTTCGGCCCCGACGGCGCGCCGACCAAGGCCGGCGAGGGATTCGCCCGCGGCAAGGGGCTCACGCCGGCCACGCTGCAGCGCGAGACCGTCGACGGCACCGAGTTCGTGGTCGCCGTGATCGAGGCCGAGCGCCGCGGCGCCGAGCGCGTGCTGCCCGACATCTGCCGCCGCCTGATCACCTCGCTGCAGATCCCGCGCGGCATGCGCTGGGGCGCGCGTCCGGCCGGCGCCGACGACTACCTGCGCTTCTCGCGGCCGCTGCGCTGGCTGGTGTGCATCTTCGCCGGCCAGCCCGTGCCCTTCGACTTCTACGACCTGCACGCCGGCGCCGTCACCCAGGGCCATCGCGTGCTCGGCCGGCCCCTGATCGTCGACCACGCCAGCCACTACGAGCGCCACCTGCGCGAGCAGCACGTCCTCGTCGACCAGCACGAGCGCCGCCGCCTGATCGTCGAGGGCCTCGACGCGGCCGCCGCGAAGCTGGGCGGACGCTGGTCCGATCCGGGCGGGGTGCTCGAGGAGAACATCTACCTGGCCGAGTGGCCCAGCGTGCACGCCGGCGGCTTCGACCCGCGCCACCTGCGCCTGCCCGACGAGGTCCTGATCACGGCGATGCAGAGCCATCAGCGCTACTGGCCGGTCGAAGAGCACGACGGTCACCTGCTGCCGGCGTTCCTCTACGTCTCCAACGCCGACCCGGCGGCCGCCAAGCTGATCACGCGGGGCAACGAGCGCGTGCTCGAGGGTCGTCTCGACGACGCCGAGTTCTCGTACGACCGCGACCTCGCCGAGGGCCTCGAGGCCATGGCCTCGAGGCTGGGCGAGGTCGTCTTTCACGCCAAGCTGGGCTCGCTCGCCGACAAGTCGGCGCGCCTGGTCGCCATTACCCAGTGGCTGGCCGGTCGGGTGTCGGGCGCCGACGCGGCCGGCGACGCCGGCGCCGCCGCGGGCGCCGCCGACGCCGCAGCGATCGCCGCGGCGGCCGACCAGGGTCTCACGGCGCGCGTCACCGGCGAGCTGCCGGCCGCGGTGGTCGCCGCCAAGTTCGCCAAGGCCGACCTGGTGAGCCAGGTCGTCATCGAGTTTCCCGGCCTGCAGGGCCGCGTGGGCGGCATCTACGCCGAGAAGGCCGGCGCGCCGCCGGCGATCGCGCAGGCGATCGCCGACCACTACCGGCCGCTCTCCGCGGTGGCGCCGGTGCCCGCGACCCTGGCGGGCGGCCTCGTCGCCACGGCCGAGAAGATCGACAACATCGCCGGCGCCTGGCTGGCCGGCGAGAAGCCGTCGGGCTCGCGCGATCCCTACGGGCTGCGTCGCGCGGCCATGGGCATCGTGCGGATCGCCCTCGAGTACGGACTGGCCCTCGTGCCGCGCGAGCTCGCCGATCAGGCCTTCGCCGCCTACGCCGCCCAGGGCCGCACGGTGCCCGACGGTCACCCCCGCGCCGAGATCGCCGCCTTCATCTGGGAGCGCCTCCAGGCCCTGCTCCTCGACGAAGGTCTGCCCTTCGCGCTGGTCGAGGCGGCCATCGGCGCGACCCCCTCCGGGGCTGGAGCGGCGGCCGCCGTCCGCGGTTTCGCCGCGGCGGTCGCCGGTCCCGCCGCCCAGGGTGCCGACCTGCCGCGCGTGGCCGCCCTCGCGCGCGCCTTCGCGCGCGTCGAACACGAGCCCTTCTTCAGCGA
>DATIYD010000125.1:0-2826 GCA_035517975.1 Thermoleophilia bacterium
GCGGCGCTGCTGCGCAGCGCCGCGCCGATCTCCGCCATCAACTGTGTACGCAAGCACCTTTCGGCGATCAAGGGCGGCCGCCTGGCGGCGGCGGCCTGGCCGGCGCCCGTGGTCACCCTGCTGATCTCGGACGTGCCGGGCGACGACCCGTCGGTGATCGGCTCGGGCCCGACCGTCGGCGATCCGACCACCTACGCCGACGCGCTCGAGGTGCTCGAACGCTACGGCGTGGCCACCCCCGACCATGTGACCCGCCACCTGCGCGCCGGCGCCGAGGGCGGCCCGCACGCCCCCTTGGAGACTCCCAAGCCCGGCGATCCGCTCCTGGCGCGCACCCGCGCCACCGTGCTCGTCACCGCGGCCGACGCCCTGGCCGCGGCTGCCGCGGCCGCCGAAGCGCGCGGCGTGCGCCCCGTCGTGCTCGGCGACGCGATCGAAGGCGAGGCGCGCGACGTGGGTCTGCGCCACGCCGGCCACGCGCTCGACCTGCTGCGCTGGAGCGAGCCGGGGTCGGCCAGCGTGCTGCTGTCCGGCGGCGAGACGACCGTGACCGTGCGTGGCGCCGGTCGCGGCGGCCGTGACACCGAATACCTGCTCGGCCTGGCGCTCGGGCTCGAAGGTTGCCCCGATGTGTTCGCCTTGGCCGCCGACACCGACGGCCGCGACGGCAGCGAAGACAACGCGGGCGCGTTCGTGACGCCCGACACACTGGTGCGCGCCCGGGAAGCCGGCCTCGATCCGCGCGACCTCCTGACCGACAACGACGCCTACGCCCTGTTCGCCCGCCTCGACGACCTGCTGGTCACCGGACCGACCCTGACCAACGTCAACGACCTGCGCGCCATCCTCCTGCTGCCGTGACGCGCCGGAACGCCGCCGCGCCCAACCCGCAAAGCGGCCCACACGGTTCTGTTCCGGGCCAATTCGAGCGGGCTACGACGACCGGCATAACGCGTTCGTAAGCTGGGAATCGTTGTTGCCGAGTGCGAACGAAGGCCGGCCGAGCTAGGAGGCCCATAACACGAGTCTGTTGACAGACCGAGCCACGAACCGTCTAGATAGACAGCAACACACAGGTTAGGCCATCTTGGACAACGGGGGCACACATGGCTGACGACGTGCACACACCACCGACCGATGCGGGGGGAGGTGTCGGTCCGGTCACGCCGTCCGGCGGCCCGCCGGCGCCCGCACGCGAGCTGACCGACGAGGAGAAGCTCCACCAGATGGGCTACGCCCAGGAACTCGCCCGGCGCTTCAGCCGCTTCAACAACTTCGCGATCTCCTTCACGATCATCTCTATCCTGTCGGGCTGCCTGACCCTGTACTACTTCGGTCTGCAGCACGGCGGACCGCCGGTCATGCTGTGGGGCTGGCTGCTCGTCGGCGGGATCGTGCTCCTGGTCGGCCTCTCTATGGCCGAGATCTGTTCGTCGTTCCCGACGGCCGGCGGCCTCTACTACTGGGCAGCCAAGCTGGCGCCCGGTAACAGCGCCCCCATCTGGTCGTGGTTCACGGGCTGGTTCAACCTGCTCGGGCAGGTCGCCGTCACGGCCGGCATCAGCTTCGGCTGCGCCTACTCGGTCTCGGCCTTCCTCGCCCTGTACACGAACCAGGCCTACTGGCTCTCGCCGGGACACACGATGGCCATCCTCGCCGTGATCCTCTTCATCCAGGGCTTGCTGAACACCTTCAGCATCCGCCTCGTGGCCCTGATCAACGACATCTCGGTCTGGTGGCACATCCTCGGTGTACTCGCCATCCTCATCATTCTGCTCATCGCACCCTCCTCGCACACTCACCAGTCGGCGTCGTTCCTGTTCGGCTCTCAGGGCTGGCACGCCTTCGCCGGCCTGTCGGGATTCTCGATCCCGTTCTACATCTTCCTCGTCGGCCTGCTGAACGCGCAGTACACGTTCACCGGCTACGATGCTTCGGCCCACGTTACCGAGGAAACGGTGCAGGCCAACATCGCGGGCCCAAAGGGGATCGTCGACTCTATCTGGGTGTCGCTCATCTTCGGCTTCCTCCTGCTGTTCGCCGTGAGCATCGCGATCCCCACACACTATCCGGTGTCGATCGGAGGAACGGTCTACAAGAGCGCGACCGACATCGGCGCCTTGTTCGTGCCGTGGACGGTCATCTTCGAGTACAACGCCGGGCGCATCGCCGCTGAACTGCTCATCCTGGTCGTCATCGGGGCGCAGTTCTACTGCGGCACTGCCTCGGTCACGGCAAACTCGCGCATGATCTACGCCTTCTCGCGCGACGGTGCGGTGCCCTTGTCGAACTACTGGCACCACGTCAGCAAGTCGCGCCGCGTGCCTGTGCGCACCGCCTGGTTCGGCGCCGTCGGGGCCTACATCCTGGCCGCCCCCTACTTCATCAACTCGGCCGCCTACGGTGCCGTGACCTCGATCGCGGTCATCGGCCTCTACATCGCCTACCTGATCCCCGTGTTCCTGCGGCGCATCAACGGAAAGGCGTTCCAGCCCGGTCCCTGGGTCCTGAACAAGACCTGGGGGCCCATCATCAACTGGGTCGCGATCGTCTGGGTCGTCTTCATCTGCATCATCTTCATGCTGCCGACCTACACGCCGATCACGCGGCTCACCTTCAACTACACGCCGATCGCCGTGGCTGTGGTCGTCGGCGGGGCCGGCATCTGGTATGCCGTCTCGGCCCGCAAGTGGTTCAAGGGCCCGAAGGTCCAGGGCACGCCAGAAGAGCTCGCCGCCATCGAGCGCGAACTGGAGCTCGAGGCCTAGTCGCGCGAGTCACGCACGCATCGTGACACGGCTTGTGGACGGGGTGCGGCTCTACAAG
>DATIYD010000126.1:0-9160 GCA_035517975.1 Thermoleophilia bacterium
GTGAAGAGCGGGCGCGCTCTCAGGCGCCCGTGGCGAAGAGCGAAAGGGGCGGGGCCGCAGAGTTTGCGGCCCCGCCCCTTTCTCGACGAAACGATCCGTCTAGACGAGCACGTTCTCGACGCGCTCGACGCCGGGTACCACGTTCTTCAGGTGCCGCTCGACGCCGTGCGTGAGGGTCATCTGCGACATCGGACAACCCGCGCAGTGGCCCATCAGGCGCACCTGCACGACACCGTCGTCGGTGACGTCGACGAGCTCGATGTCGCCGCCGTCGGCCTGGAGGGCCGGGCGGATGTCGAGCAATGCCTTCTCGACCTCTTCTTTCATGTGATTCACCTCCCCGCCTGCGTGGTGGCGACAGCCGCGTCGCCCGCCTCTGCGCCATGCCGGCAGGTGGCCAGCGCCTCGAAATCCATGCGCTCGAGCTCCGTGGTGAGCACGTCCTCGATGCGCTGCCAGAAACTATGGGTGCCGCACGGTCCTGAGTCGCACGGCGAACCATGGCCGTCGCAACGGTGCAGCTCGAGCGGCCCGTCGACGGCCTCGAAGACGTCGCGCACCGTCAGTTGAGCGCGCGGCCGCGCGAGTGACACACCGCCGCCGGTGCCGCGCCACGAGTGCAGCAAGCCGGCGCGAACGAGGCTCTGGATGACTTTGGCCAGATAGCCCTCGGGCAGCCCCTGGGCGGCCGCGATATCGCGCGTCTGCACGACCGCGCCCGGCTCACGCTGGGCGAGCTCGTAGACGGTGCGGACCGCGTAGTCGGCTTGGGTGGAAAGCTTCATGAGCCGTATTGTGGACCAATAAGGCTTTTTTGTCCAGTTGCTCACCGTTTGAAAGTCGAGCACCTTGTGGTGCAGCCGCCAGAAGTCGAGACGGGCACGCCTGGAGGCGAGACGGCCGGGCCCGGAGTCGAGACGTCCGGGCCCGGAGGAGATGGTAGGTGAACCGTCGGTGGCGAAAAGTTGTAAATGCGAACAAAACGCCAACGGCACCCGACACACCACCCTCCCCCCTCCCCATCTCACCAGTCAGATCTCAGACTGACGACCATGCCTGCAAGAAGACCAACCGTGGCCCGCGGCCGGCAGGACGGCCTCTCGGAGCCTCTCGGCGATCCGCTCATCGCGGCCCTCGAGGATGCCCTCACCCTGGCCACGTTCTCGTTCGCCCGGCCGCGCCGCCACGACGCCCTGTTGCGTACGCAGGCGGTGCCGGTCGCGTGGGCCGCCTGGCGCACACAGCCCGCCCTCTACGCCCTTCTCGATCGCATTGCGAGATCGCGCACGGCGCGGCCGTCACACCTCGCGCAGGCGCTCGGGCTCTCGCGCAGCACGGTCAGCCATGAGCTACGCAGGCTCGAACAACGCCACCTCATCTACCGCAACGACTTCGCGGTGCCACGCTGGCGCGGCAAGGTGCGGCCGATCTTCGCGCCGACCGTGCAGGGGCACAACGCGCTTCGTCAGCTGCGGGGCGTCCGCCGCACCGTCCTTGACGAGGCGACGCGCTCCTGGCCTGATGCCGACAAGGTCGAGCTTGCGCGCCTGCTGCGACGGCTCGCCGCCGACTGCGGACCGCCGGCCGGGTCCCGCGAGCCGCGGGACCGCTTGCACCCGCAATCTGATCCCCGGCCGCCCCGCCCCCCGTCACTCGACCCTCGGCCGCTGCGCCACCCGGCGCTACAGGACGACGATCTCCTCGGGGGCGCGCGTGAGGCGCTCGACGCCGTCGCCGGTGACCCGCCAGGTGTTCTCGATGCCGATCGCCCCCAGGCCTTCGAAGACGAACTTGGGTTCGAGGGCGAACACCATGCCCTCGGCCAGGGGCACGTCGTTGGGCGACAGTACCGGCAACTCGTCGAGTTCGAGCCCCACGCCGTGGCCGACGAAGCGCACCTGGGCTGGTCCCTGTCCCATGAAATGGGCCTCGAGCCCACCCTCGCGCGCCGCGCCGACCGCGGCCTCGTAGACCTCGCGGCACGTCACGCCGGGGCGGGCGCAGGCGGCCGCGGCCGCCTGCGCCCGTCGCGCGCACTCGTAGGCCCCTACGAGCCGCTCGGGCAGCTCACCGAGCGAGAAGATGCGGGTGAAGTCGGCCGTGTACCCGTCGAGCACCGGCACGAAGTCGAACACGACCGGTTCGCCCCGGCCTATCGGCTTGAAGCTGACCCCCTGCGCGACCGCCGCGCTCAGACCGGTGCCGGCCAGCGGCGTGTCGAGAAACGAGGGCACGGCGCCGCTCGCGCCCGACAGGAGTTGGCCGTAGAACATCTCGGCGTTGAAGGCGCGCATGCGGATCACGCCCTGATGGCCCAGGGCACGGGCCTCGGCCTCGACCAGCCCGGCGAACGCGGCTTCGCTCAGACCTTCTCGGAGCAGCCTGGGGATGCGGGAAAAGAGCTCGTCAGCCAGAGCCGCGGCGGCGGCGATACGTTCGATCTCCCAGGCCGACTTGACCGCCCGCTGACGCACCAGCGCCGGCCCGATGTCGACGAAGCGCGTGCGCGGAAACTGAGCCTCGTAGCGGCGCAGATGCGCGACGGGCAGCACGTCGAGCTCGAGTCCGACGATCTCGGGAGCGGCGCCGCAACGCTCGGCGACGAGCTCGCCGAGGCGACGCTGCGTGAGCAGCTCCTCGACCTCGACCGAAGATTCCTCGCGGGCGCGCGCGACGGTCTTGCGACAGAACAGCACGGGCTCGCCGTCGGCCGGCACCAGCAGGTGCGACTGCTGGACCGTGCCGGCAAGGTAATAGAGATCGGCGTTCTGCACCACGAGCGCAGCCTCGATGCCCTCGGCTCGCAGGGTCTCCTGAAAGGCCGCCAGCCGGCGTTCCACCTCGGCGCGGGGCACCGGCACGGAACGTGGCTCGACAAACGACGACGAGCCCGCGCCCGGATCGATCAACGACGGCATGCCTGCCGCTACACCCAGGGAAGGAACGCCGCCAGCGTCGCGGTCTGCACGCGCCAGTACGTGAGGGCGACGAGGACCGCAAGGACTATCACCGTCGCCACAACGTCGCCGGTCGTGAAGCGTCCGAAGGGGTTCTTGCGGCCGAGCAGGGTGTAGGCGGCCATGAGGATGACGCCGGCGATGAACCCACCCGCGTGCCCCTGCCACGACAGGTTGCCGCCCGGCTGGGTGACGGAATACACGTTGAGGATCACATTCAGCGCGAACCAGAAGACGAGCTGTCCGAAGATGGCCCGCGCGACGTAGTCGCGATGGCGGTTCAGAAACGCGTAGGCCATGAGCCCACCGAAGGCGCCGGCGATCGCACCGGAGGCGCCGACGGTCACGGAGAGCGGCGCCGCGAAGAGCACGACCAGGACCGACCCGGCCAGACCCGTCACCAGATACAGAACGAGGAACTTGGCGCGACCAAGCACCGCCTCGGTGTACTCGCCCAGAAACCAGAGGGCGACCATGTTGATGAGGATGTGCCAGAAGCTCTCGTGCAAGAACATGGCGGCGAACAGGCGCCAGTACTCGTGACGCTCGATGACGTAGGCCGGCACGAGGCCGCCGAGGCGTACGAGCTGGTTGATGTCGGTGGTCGCGTGGGTCGCGACCTCGACCAGGAACACGAGCACATTGATGGCGATCAGCACCTTGGTGACGGTGATCCCCCCGCGGCCGCCATAGACGCTGGTCTGTTGCCAGCGGCTGCGTGTCTGCTGACGCGTGACCACCTGGGGGCGGCCGGCACCGCGCCGCTGCGCGGCCATGCAATCGGGACAGCGAAAGCCGACCGCCGCCGGGGTCATGCATTCGTGGCAGATCGGCCGGCCGCATTCCGAGCAGTGCACGCCGGTCTCGCGGCTGGGGTGACGGTAGCAGTGCTCCACGCCGAGATCGTCCGGCATGCGCAGTTCGAAGTCCTCGATGGGTGGGGTCGTGCTCATGATGGCGGCCGCCACTCTTGTGCCCGGGCCATGAGCTCGGCAATCCAGCCCTCGATGCGGACCGGCTTCATGGTGTCGCGCGCGACGACCGCGTGGCGCGTCGTGCCGCTCGCGACCAGCGTGCCGGCGACTCGGGCGTCGCCTGGCTCGCTCGCGCCTGGCTCGCTCGCGCCCGGCTCGCTCGCGCCCGGCCCGGTCGCGCCCGGCCCGGTCGCGCCCGGCGCGAGCGTGTCGACCGCGGGAGCGCCCCTGCCCACCTCGTGGTCGAAGGCGGTCGCGCCGTCGCCGACGCGGCGCACCTCGTAGGAGAAGCCGAACGACGCGCGCCCCACGTGGTCGGTCCACATGGCGACGTCGAGCAGGTCGTCGACGTGCGCGGGGCTGTGGTAGGTGCAGCTCGCGTTCACGGCCGGCAGGATCACGCCACGACGTTCGACCTCGGCGATCGGCAGGCCCACCGCGCGCAGCGCCTCGACGCGCGCGACCTCGAAGTAGACGAGGTAGTTCGCGTAGTAGACCACGCCGGCGGCGTCGGTCTCTTCGTAACGGACCCGGATGCGGGTATGGAACGGCCCGGACGGCAGCGGCTCGTGCATGGTGGCGAAGTCTAGCACAGGCGTAAGCGCCGCAAACGGCGGCGGGCCGGGCTCCCACAAAGGGAGCCCGGCCCGCCCAACGCCTGCTCGAGCCGCTAGCGCGGCTCGCTCGATCGTCTCTTAGAGGACGGTCCTGGCGACCTCGGTGAAGACGGCGAAGGCGTGGTCCATGTCGGCGTCGGTGACCATGAGCGGCGGCAGGAAGCGGACACAGTTGCCCATGCTGCCGGCGCCCATGAGGATGGTGTTGCGCTTGGCCGCCTCGGCCACGAAGGCCTTGGCCGGACCGGCGTCGGGCTCGCGGGTGCCCGGCTTGACGATCTCGATGGCCTGCATGACGCCCATGCCGCGCACGTCGCCGATCGCGGGGTAGGTCTTCTGCAGGTTGCGCAAGAAGGCCGTCAGCTTCTCGCCCTGGCGGGCGGCGTTGGCCAGCATGCCCTCTTCTTCGATGACCTGGAGGGTGGCGTTGGCCGCCGCGCAGGCGACGATGTTGCCGCCGAAGGTGCCGCCCATGGAGCCCGGGGTGACCTTGTCCCAGATCTCCTTGCGGCTGACGATGGCCGCGAGCGGCAGGCCGCTGGCGATGCCCTTGGCGATGGTCACGACATCGGCGGTGACGCCATAGTGCTCGTGGCAGAACCACTTGCCGGTGCGGCCCATGCCGGCCTGGATCTCGTCGATGACGAGGTAGGCGCCGATCTCGTCGCAGATCTTGCGCAGCTCCTGCATGAACTCGGGCGTCGGCACCACGAAGCCGCCCTCGCCCTGCAGCGGCTCGACCACGATGCAGGCCACGTCTTCGCCGTAGATCTCGGCGCGCAGGATGCGGCGCAGGTCGTCGATCGCGTACTCGGTCGGGTCGAGGCCGGCCGGCGTGTGGAACGGATCGCAGTAGCGGGCGTGGAAGACGCACGGCACGAGTGGCTGCATGTGACCGCGGTAGTGGTTGATCGAATCGGTCATGGCCATGGCCAGATGCGTGCGGCCGTGGAAGGCGTTCTGGAAGGCGATGACGCCCGGGCGGCGCAGCGTGCCCTTGGCGAGCTTGACGGCGTTCTCGACGGCCTCGGCGCCCGAGTTGGCGAAGAGCACCTGGTCGAAGTTGCCCGGCACGATCTCGCAGAGCTTGTCGGCGAGGTCGAGCATGGGCTGGTGGTAGTACATGTTCATCTGCGCGTGCAGCATCTTGCCGGCCTGATCCTGGACGGCCTTGACGACCTTGGGATGAGCGTGACCGGTGTTGGCCACAGCGATCCCCATGCAGAAGTCGAGCCACTTGCTGCCGTCGGTGCCGTACACCCAGGCGCCCTCGGCGTGGTCGACGGTGATCGGGGACGTGTGCCCGACGAAGAAGGGGATGCGCGACTTCTGGTCTTGAGCGACCACCGACATGTGTACCTCCACACTTGATTGCCCTCCGGTTTGGCCAAACCGGAGCGCCTTGCTCACCTTGCGAAACGGGCGGATCAGAGGCTGCGGCAGCGTCGGCCGTCACCCCTCGGCTCCAGCGACATCCTAGCGCGTCGCGGAGCCGCGAACAGCGTGCGGGACCTGCCGCGCCGGGTCAAGTGAGACCGGGGCGTTTGGACGCCGTGTCCAAGCCCTCGCTCGGGGCCCCACGACGACCGCCCGTTGGGCCCGGCGGCAGGGTTGACACCCCCGCGTGACGCCGGGTACGCTGTGAATCACTTCACAACGTTACGTAACGCAACAACGCAACGACGACAGGTCGGCACGCACGATGGCCCGTCGGCACGCACGACGCAACGACGACAGGCCGGCACGTTCCGGCCACCAGCGCCCGCCGAGGAGAGTCATGGTCTCGCGCAAGACGATCGCCCGCATGAGCCTCTACCGCCGGCTGCTCATCTCGCTGCGCGACACCGGCACCACCCACGTCTTCTCTCACCAGCTCGCCAAGCTCGCCGGCCTTACCGCCGCCCAGGTGAGGCGCGACTTCATGGCGATCGGGTACTCGGGCAGCCCCACGCGCGGCTACGAGGTCGAGAAGTGCATCGAGAGCATCGGCGGCTTTCTCGACGGCCCGCGCCGTCAGGACGTGGCCCTCGTCGGCGTCGGCAAGCTCGGCCGCTCGATCATCGCCCACTTCTCGGGCCGGCGACCCAAGCTCGCCATCGTGGCCGCCTTCGACAACGACCCGGCCAAGGCCGGCGGACGTGTCGAGGGCTGCCGCTGCTTTCCCACCGACATCATGGAGTCGACGGTGCGCGACCTCGGCATCCAGATCGCCATCCTGGCGACCCCGCCGGCCGCCGCGCAGGCGGCCACCGACACCCTCGTGCGCGCGGGCGTGCGCAGCATCGTCTCGTTTGCCGCGGCCCCGCTGCAGGTACCCGAGGGCGTCTCGGTGATCGACATGGACATCACCGCGGCCCTCGAGACTGCCGCCTACATCGCCCGCGAGGCGCCGGTGGCAGCCCCCGAGACCGAGGCCGAGACCGACAAGACCGCCGCGCCCCTCATGCGCCAGCTCGACACGCTGCTGGCCGGCGGCGAGGTGCGCCTCGACGAGCTCGCCCGCTGCGTCGGCGCCCAGATCATCACCGGCGAGGCCTGCCCGCAGCGCGTCGTCGAGAAGATCTACGCCGGCGACCGGGTCAGCGACCTGTTGAACGAGGCCTCCGACCGCACCCTTCTTGTGACGAACCTCATGAGCCTGCAGATGATCCGCGTGGCCGAGCTCATGGACGTGCCGGCGATCTGCTTCGTCAACGGCGTCTCGCCCGAGCCCGAGATCGTGGCCAAGGCCGACGGCACCGGCACCACGCTGATGGTGTCGCCGATCGGCGTCTTCGAGACCTGCGGCCTGATCTACCAGACGCTGGCGGCGGCCCCCGCGGCCGCGCCGTCGGCGCAGGTCTAGGCGCCCGCCGCCTGCCAATGGAACACGTCGGCTACGACATCGAGGGCGGCGACTACCGTGAGGCGGGCGCCGCGTCGCGCGCCATCAAGGCGCACCTCAAGGCCATCGGCGCCGATTCCGACGCCATCCGCCGCGCCATGATCGCTGCCTACGAAGCCGAGATGAACGTCGTCATCCACGCCCGCCGAGGCCGCCTCGAGGCGAGCTTCGACGACCGCCGCCTCGACGTCGACGTGGTCGACGAGGGGCCCGGCATCGCCGACCTCGAGCGCGCTCTCACGCCGGGCTGGTCGACGGCCTCGCCCGAGGCGCGCGCCCTGGGCTTCGGCGCCGGCCTGGGCCTGCCCAACATCCAGCGCAACGCCGACACCTTCGCTCTCGACAGCGTCGTCGACAAGGGCACCACCGTGCGCTTCAGCGTGCTGCTGCAGCCCGAGCAGGCCACGGCGCGGGTGCTGCTGTCGCTCGCGGTGAACGCCGAGCTGTGCCGCGACTGCCGGCGCTGCCTGACCGCCTGCCCCACCGGCGCCGTGCGCGTGCGCGACGGCGTGCCCTCGGTGCTCGAGCATCTATGCATCGACTGCACCTGCTGCATGGCCGTCTGCGAGACGGGCGCGCTCGGTCTGGCGGCCACGGCGCCCGACGCCGAGCGCCTCGCCGATCTCGCGCTGGCCGTGCCGCCGGCGTTCCTGGCCGGTTTCGGCGAGCGCGTCGATGCCGACTGCGTGCGCGCCGCGCTCGCCGAGGCCGGCTTCGCCGCCGTGCGCTCGATCGGCGACTACGAAGAGGCCCTGCGCGCCGCGGTCGCCGCCCGCGCCGCCGACGAGAGCCAGGCGCTGCCCGTGCTGTCGACGGTCTGCCCGCCGGTGGTCGACCTGATCGAACTGCGCTTCCCGTCGCTGCTGCCCCACCTCGCGCCCTTCGCCTCGCCCTGGGAAGCCCTGGCCGCCGCGGCCGAGCCCGACACCGCCTACGTCGTGTCGTGCCCCGGCCAGCGCAGCGCCCTGGCGGCGCGCGGCGTCGACGCCGCGACCCGCACCCTCGAACCCGGACTGTTGCGCGACCTCGTGCTCTCGCGCCTCGCCGGCCGCCAGAGCGAGCCCGCCCCGCTCCACGCCGGCCGCGCCGACGACGGCGTGCTGCGCGTGACCGGCATGCGCCACGTCACCGCCGTGCTCGAGCAGATCGAGGACGGCCTGCTGCGCGCCCCGGCGGCGATCGAGCTGTTCGTCTGCGACGGCGGCTGTGCCGGCTCGCCCCTGCTGGCCGACGATCCCTACCTGGCTGAGGCGCGGCGCGCGGCGCCGGCGCCGGACGAGGCCGTGCCGGCCATCCCGGCGCCGCTCGAGCCCTTCGCCGCCCGTCCCGGCATCAGGCTCGACGCCGACATGGCCAAGGCGATCGACAAGCTCGCCCGTCTCGATGCTTTGCGCCGCGCGCTACCCGGCAAGGACTGCTGCGCCTGCGGCGCGCCCACCTGCGCGGCGCTCGCCGAGGACGTCGTCCTCGAGCGCGCCGATGTGACGCTCTGCCCGTACCGTGCCACCGACGGAGGCTGAAGACCATGGACCTGGAGACCATCGCCCGAGAGCTCGACCTCACCGACTTGACGCCGGCGCTCGGCGGCGCCGATGCCGAGGTGACGGCCGGCTACGCCTCCGACCTGCTGTCGGACGTGCTCGCCAACGCCCCCGAGGGCGGCGTGCTCGTCACGCTGCAGGTGCACCTGAACGTCGTCGCCGTGGCCAGCCACGCCGAGCTGGCCGC
>DATIYD010000127.1:0-3240 GCA_035517975.1 Thermoleophilia bacterium
GCTACGAGGTCGTGGCCGGCGACGCCCAGCGCACGGTGATCGCCCTGCTCGAGTTCGCCCGCGCGCGTGGCTTGCGCGTCGCCCAGCTCGACGTGAAGGGCGCCGACCTCGAGGACGTCTTTCTCAGCATGACCGGCCGCAAGCTCTCGGACGACGAGGCCGAGGCCGCTGCCGGCGCCCAGAAGAAGCGCCGCCGGTTCGGGTTCGGCGGGGGTCGCTGACCATGCGCACGTTCTGGGATTTCGTCAAGGCCGACGTACAGATCACGGTGCGCAACCGCCAGGCCCTGTTCTGGACGTTCTTCTTCCCCGTGCTGCTGATGTTCCTGCTCGGCGTAGCATTCGGGAAGTCGGACAGCTTCACCGCCAAGCTGGCCATCGTCAACCAGGACCGCAGCCCGGCGGCCGCGGCCATGGTATCGGTGTTCCAGAAGGTCGACGCGCTCAAGGTCACGACGGTCGCGAGCGAGCCGACGGCGGTGAAGGCGCTGCGGAACGGCGACTACGCCGCCGTCCTCGTGCTGCCGGCCGGCCTGCAGCAGCGCCTCGCCGGCGGCACCTCGCACCTGCCCTTCTACTTCGACAACACCTCGCTCGCCCAGGCTGGTACGGTCACCATGGTCACCGAGCAGGTCGTGAACGGCTTCGCCCAGCAGGCCAGCGGCTCACAGCCGCGCTTCGAGCTGCAATCGCAGGGCATCGCGAGCTCGGGCTTCAACTACATCAGCTTCCTCGTGCCCGGGGTGGTCGCCATGGCACTGATGACCAACGGCATCTACGGTGTCTCGGGCACGTTCGTCGCTTACCGCCAGCGCGGCGTGCTGCGCCGCCTCAAGGCGACCCCCATGCCGCTGCCGAGCTTCATCGGCTCGCGCGTGCTGGTGCACCTGTTCCTCGCGCTCATCCAGGCGAGCCTGGTGATCGCCGTGGGCGTCGCTCTGTTCCACGTGCACCTGGCGGCCGGCCCCACGCTCGCGCGTGTCGCCGTTCTGGCGCTGATCGGCTCGGCCAGCTTCGTGTCGATCGGCTTCTTCGTGGCCGCCGTCTCCAAGAACGTCGAGGCCGCGGCGGCGCTCGGCCAGGTGATCGGCACGCCGATGATGTTCCTCTCGGGGATCTTCTTTCCGATGGACAACGCGCCGGCCTGGATCCAGCCGATCGTCAAGGTCATGCCTCTGTACTACCTCGCCAACGCCCTGCGCGACATCATGATCAAGGGATTCGCGCTTTGGGTGGTACGCTGGGACGTGCTCGTCCTGGTTCTCGTGACCGGTGTGTTTCTCGCGCTCTCGGTCAGATTCTTCCGTTGGGAGTGATGCCCACGTGACACCGCGCTACAGTCCGCGCGAGGCGCTCGGTCGTATCTTCACCGCGGTGGGTTTCGCCATCGCCTTCGTGCTGGTCGCCTTGCTCATCTATCCGAAGTACGGCCTCGGCTTCTCGCTGCTCATCATGCTGCTGCTCTCGATCATGCTCGTGCGCGCTTTCTCGCGCACGTACGTGTACCGCTGCGCGAACTGCGGCCACAAGTTCAAGCCGCCGATGCTCGTCCACTACCTCACGTTCTCCGGCATGGGGCGCAACCCCGACGGCACGTATCACACCTGGAAGTCGCTGACCTGCCCGAGTTGCGGCAAGCGCACACGCGCCGTCGGCATACGCCAGCAGTTCGGCGACGCCCAGCCGGAGCCCTACGAGTCGCGCCCCGACGACGCCTCGCGCCAGTCGCGTCCCAAGCCGCGCACGCCGCAGCGTCGCGGCGGTCGCAAGCACTAGGCGCGCAACGTAGTCACGCCTGCCTGAGCGCCAATGACGTAGTCTCTTGGCGGACTAGGCGCGCAACGTAGTCACGCCTGCCTGAGCGCCAATGACGTAGTCTCTTGGCGGACTAGCCGCGCGACGTAGGCGGTCAGGGCCCGGGGGTAAGGACCGGGGGCGTCGCCGGCGCCGGCGGGCGCAGGGCGATGCCCAGCCGGGCGAGCGCCGCCGCGACCGCGTCGGGCAACGCCGCCGGCGTGGCGCGCACCACCTCGAGCTCCGGCAGGCTCTCGAGAAACTCCCGCTGGTAGCTCTTCTGGGTGAGACGGTGGTCGAGGACGGCGACGACGCCGGCGTCGGACTCTGTGCGGATGAGGCGGCCGAACCCCTGGCGGAAGCGCAGCACCGCCTCGGGCAGATAGAACTCGCGAAACCAGTCGCGACCCTCATCTTCGGCGACTCGCCGGCGAGCCCGGAAGCGGGCGTCCTGACGGGGGAACGGCAGCCGCGCGATCACCAGGCACACGAGCGCGTCGCCAGGAAAGTCCTGCCCCGTCCAGAGCGCGTCGACGCCCAGGAGCACAGTGGCCGGATGACTGCGGAACTCCTCGGCCAGGGCGGCCGCACCGCCGTGCACCCCTTGCGCCAGCAGCACGACCCCTTCGTCTTCGACGTGCGGACCGATCAGGGCGGTCACGGCCTCGACCTCGCGTCGGTTGGTGAAGAGGGCGAGCAGCCGGCCTCCGGTGAGCTCGGTCAGACGCCGGAGACGCTCGGCGAGGCGGGCCGGCTGCTCGCCGGGCTCGTAGCGCGTGTCGACGTCGTGCTCGAGGACGAGCGCGGCCTGGCGTCGGAAGTCGAACGGCGAGGCGAAGACGCGTTCGCGCACCTCGAGCTCGGCGGCCAGGCCGGACTCACCACGGTAGTAGGCAAACGAGCCGGCCACGCCGAGTGTGGCGCTGAGCAGGACGGCGCTGCGCAGACGCTCCCAGAGCCGGTCGCGCACGATCGGGGCGGGCGACAGCGGCGCGCTGGACAGCGCCCAGACGCCGGCCGCCGGGTGCCGCCGCCCGGTGGCCCCTGGCGCACGCCGGGCGTGCTCGGCCCACAGGACGAGATCGCCGGGCGGCGGCCGCGTGGCGTCGCGCAGGAGCGCGGCCGCGGCCGCCGCCTCGACCCCCAGCGCGACGGCCCGCGGTCGCTCGCGGTGCTCCTCGGGCAGGGCTTCGGCGGCTGCCGAGGCGGAGCTCGAGAGGTCGGCCATCGTCGCTTCGAGCGCGCCGCACGCCGTGGCGAAGTCGTCGAACAGACCCTGCTCCTGGAGGCCGGCGGTGAACAGCAGCGTGCGTCCGTAGAGCTCGGCCGCGGCGGGGTCGGCCTCGGGCTCGGCCGCGGCGACGAGCGCCGCTGACCCCTTGCATCGCCGCGCCGCGCGGGCGAAACTCGGGCGCTCGCAACCGCACGGAAGAGGCGCACCTTGACC
>DATIYD010000128.1:0-7453 GCA_035517975.1 Thermoleophilia bacterium
GTGAAGAAGGCATCGAGCAGGTGGCTCGTGCCGCCCATACGCATGTACCACGCGCGCATGTTGCCCGTCATGGTGCGCGCGCTGCCGCTGACCGAGCCGAAGACCAGGCCGAACCCGACTACACCCACCACCCAGGAGAAGAAGGACGTGCGCTGCAGGCGCCAGGCGAGCCCGAACGGTCCGCGCAGCCGCGGCGAGGCCTCGGCGTGACCGGTCTGCACCGGCAGCACGCCGCGGCCGAGGTCGCGCCGCGCGGCGTAGCGGCCGGCAGCGGCGATCAGGACGCCGGCAAGCACGACGGACGGGACGAGCACCCACCAGTGGTCGCCGCCGAACGGGCGCACCTCGTAGCCCCATCCGATCGGCGACAGCCAGGTGGGCCAGGCGGCGTGGGCGACCAGCCCGCTCGGGTCGGCGTGGCCGAGCATGTTGCCGACGCCGCTCACCACGAAGGCCACCGCCAGCGCGGCCATGGCGAGCCCGTTGGCGCCGCGCGCGGTCGATGAGAGCTGCGACGTCAGCGCCGCGACGCCGGTGAAGGCCACGCCGACCGCGGCGATCGCCACGCCGGCCGCGAGCGAACCGGCGACCGGCTGCCCGCTCGCGATCATGGCCAGGCCGAGCAGCTGCGCCAGCACGAGGTTCGCCCCGAGCGCCAAAGCGGTCGCGGCGGCGAGGCCGGCCGCGGGACCAACGTCGCCGGCGCGCAGGAGCTCCTCGCGGCCGGTCTCTTCGTTCTGGCGCGTGTGGCGCACGACGCAGAGCACGCTCATCACGGCGGCCAGGATGGCGACCGTCAGGAAGCTGCGGCTCATGGCGTAGGCGCCGACACTCGCCCCCGACGACAGGCTGAGCAGGCGCATACCGGGGTTGGCGGCCATGAACTGCGTCTCGGTCACCACGTCGCGGTGCGTCGGCAGACCTACGACCGACATATGGGTGGTCCCCGCCAGGAAGATCGTCAGGCCCAGGATCCAGGCGCCGAGCACCAGACGATCGCGCCGCAGGGCGAGGCGCAGCAGTCGCGTCGTTCCGGTCAGCGCGTTCATCGCACGGCCTCCTCGAGCTTGCGGTCGCCGGCGGCCTCTGCGGTTGCCGTGTCACCATCGAAGGGCGCGTCGCTGTAGTGGCGCAGGAAGAGCTCCTCGAGGGTGGGCGGCGAGGTCGTCAGGGCGCGCACGTCGAGGGCGACCAGGCGCTCCAGCGCCGCGTTCAGATCGTCGTGGTCGACCGAGAACTCGGCCCGGGTGCCGTCGATGCTCGCGTCGTAGACGCCGGGCAGCTGCGCGAGCTCCCAGAGCGGCGCGGCCGTCTCGACGACGACGGTGGTGCGCGTGAGGTGGCGCAGCTCATCGAAGCTGCCCGTGTCGGCGGTACGGCCGGCACGGATGATCGTCAGGTGGTCGCACAGGGCCTCGACCTCGGAGAGGATGTGGCTCGACAGCAGGATGGTGCGGCCGGCCGCGTGGCGCTCGCGCACGACGTCCTGGAAGACCGCCATCATGAGCGGGTCGAGGCCCGAGGTGGGCTCGTCGAGCAGGTAGAGCTCGACATCCGAGGCGAAGGCCGCCACGAGCGCGACCTTCTGGCGGTTCCCCTTCGAGTAGGCGCGGCACTTCTTGGCGGGATCGAGCTGGAAGCGCTCGATCAGGTCGGCGCGCCGCGCCGGATCGAGGCCGCCGCGCAAGGCGCCGAGCAGGTCGATCACCTCGCCACCGGTGAGGTTGGGCCAGAGGCTCACGTCGCCGGGCACGAAGG
This sequence comes from Thermoleophilia bacterium, assembly GCA_035517975.1. Lineage (GTDB taxonomy): Bacteria > Actinomycetota > Thermoleophilia > UBA2241 > UBA2241 > Bog-752. Next base: position 1,759 of record DATIYD010000128.1, read on the forward strand.
CGAGGCGGCGATGCAGTGCGGCCGCGTCGCGCCAGGGGTCGAGCCCCAGCACCGACGCCGTCCCGGCGTTCCTGCGCAGCAGTCCGAGCAGGATACGGAGCGTGGTCGTCTTGCCGGCGCCGTTCGGCCCCAGGAAGCCGTGGACCTGGCCGGCCTCTACGGACAGGTCGAGCCCGTCGAGGGCCAGGGTCGATCCGAAGCTCTTGACCAGGCTCGCTACGGAGATCGCCGCCATCTTCCTCACCTCGCTCGCGGCGCGGGTTCTCGGGTGCGTGAGCGAGACGGTGCGCGGACGCTGCCGAGTCTCATGACGCGCCCCCTCGCGAAGACTCGCAACACCGCCCGTTATCGTGCGGCCGGCGCGCCGCGTCAAGTGTTCCGTCAAGGGTGTCATGGCCTCCCTCCTGTGCGTGTGTGTATAACGTACACGCAAGATATATTGTATACACTGTGTTTGTCAACTACACTGGCGTTTGCCGGACACAGACGACGCGGAGGAGCACATGAGCGACCGACCACGCGACGAGGCCCAGAGGCCTTCCGGCCGGCCGGAGCCGGACGGGTCGCCGACCGGGCGCTCGACGTCGCCCGCCGCGCCGCCCACCGGACTGGAGCGCCTCTGGCGGCGCGATGAGCTCGACCGCAGCCCGCGGCTCGGGCTGAGCCTGGACCGGGTCGTACAGAGCGGCATCGAGGTGGCCGACAGCGACGGGCTCGCCGCCGTGTCGATGAAGCGCGTCGCCGAACGTCTCGGCTTCACCACCATGTCGCTGTACCGCTACGTGAAGAGCAAGGACGAGCTCCTGCTCCTCATGCACGACACCCTCTGGCAGCCGCCCGGCGGGCTCGACGCCCCGCACGAAGGCTGGCGCGCCGACCTGGCCCGGTGGACCAGGGAGCAGCACCTTCTCATGCGGCGGCATCCCTGGCTCGACGACGTCCGCCTGATCGAGCGGGCCGGCACGCCCAGCCAGATCGCCTGGATCGAGCTCGGGCTGCGCGCGCTGACCGACGCCCCGCTGACCGAGCACCACAAGATGGCGATCCTGTTGCTCCTGAGCGGCTACGCGACCATGCAGGTGCGCTTCGCCGGCGTGGCCGCCGACGCCGCCCGCGAGGGCGACTTTCGGCCGGACCAGGCGACCGAGGCATTCGGCGAGCTCCTGCGCACCTTCGTGGATCCCGAGCGGTTCCCGGCGCTGATGCGCGCCGTCCAGGGCGGCGCGTTTGCTCCGGTCGGCCGCGACACCTACGCGGCGTTCGACTTCGGGCTCGACCTCATGCTCGACGGGATCGACGGCCTGATGAAGCGGCAGGCCGCGGCTCCCGACACCCCGACTCCCGACGCCCCCGGGCCCGCCTGACGGGAGCAACGGCCGGCAACAGCCCGCTGCGGGCGCGCGATAGGATGCGCCCATGAACGATGGCGCCGAGGGCATCCTTGCGGGTCCTCTTCCGCCCAGCCGCTGGCTCACGCTGCGGGCGCTGCGCGCCCTGGAGGCGTCTGCCTGATCGCGCTCTTGACTCATGCTACGCCGTATAGTAGATTACGCTACAGCGTAGCATAAGAGCTCAGGAGGGCACGCCATGGCGCCACGCAAGCAGAACGTCGAACCGCTCGACCGGCAGCGCATCGTCGAGGCCGCCATGGCGATCATCGACGACGAGGGCCTCGAGGCGCTCTCCATGCGGCGCCTCGGCGCGGCGCTCGGGGTCAACCCCATGGCGGCCTACTATCACGTGCCCAACAAGGCGGCGCTCTACGACCTCGTCCTCGACGCGGTCATGGCGAGCGTCGACGCCTCGGCCGTGCGCCCCGAATGCCCGCTCCCCGAGCGCCTCAAGCAGGCCGCGCGCGCCTACCGGACGGCCATCCTCGCCCATCCGCGCGCGATCCCGGTGCTCGCCTCGCGCTCGCTGCGCACGGCGACGGCGCTGCGCCCCGTCGAACCGTTCCTCGGCGTCCTGTTCGAGGCCGGCCTGACGGCGACCGAGGTGCTCGCCGCCGTCGACTGCATCGCCCAGTACATCCTCGGGGTGTGCGTGGGCTACTACCACCACACCGTCGACGACGAGACCAGCGGCGAGCGCGAGTTCGAGGAGCTCGACGCCGCCGAGTTTCCCAACGTGAGCCGCATGCTCGCCGAGGGGCGCTACGCGGGGTCCGAGGCGGAGTTCGAGTTCGGTCTCGATGCGATCGTGCGTGGTCTGCTCGGCGGACCGCGCCTTGCCCTGGAGGTGACGTCATGATGCTCGGGCCGCTGAAGACTCGCGACTACCGCCTGCTCTGGCTGGGCCAGGCCATCTCGCACCTGGGCGACCAGTTCCACCTGATCGCCCTGCCCTGGCTCGTCCTGACCCTCACTCACGACCCGTTCCAGCTCGGCCTGGTGCTCGCCCTTGCCGGCGTGCCCCGGGCGGCGGTGATGCTGTTCGGCGGCACGTTCGCCGACCGCCACTCCCCGCGCCTGATCATGCTCGTCTCCGACGCCCTGCGCTGCCTCATCGCGGCCGCCATCGCGACCTCGCTGTTCACCGGCGCGGTCCAGCTCTGGATGGTCTACGCCCTGGCCGTGAGCTTCGGCATCGTCTCGGGGTTCTTCATGCCGGCCGCCGAAGCATCGCTGCCCCGCCTGCTCGAGAGCGAGCAGCTCGAGGCCGGCAACGCGCTCATGATGGGCGCCGACCAGCTCGCCCAGTTCGTGGGCCCGGCGCTCGCCGGCACGATCATCGCGCTGTTCGGCACCGCGCATGTCGGCAGCGGCCACACGGGCGGCTTGGCCGGGCTCGGCGCGGCGTTCTCGGTCGACGCGGCCTCCTTTGCGGTCTCCGCGGCGACGCTGCTGCTCATGCACGCGCTGCCGGCGCTCGCCGCCGGAGCCGGCGACCACCCGCTCGCGGCCATGCGCGACGGCCTCAGGTACGCGCTGTCGCAGCCGGTCTTCCGCTGGATGCTCGGCCTGATCGCGGCGGCGAACCTGCTGCTCATCGGGCCGCTCATGGTCGGTGTGCCCGTGCTCGCCCAGACGCGCTTCTCGCAGGGCGCCGCCGCCTTCGGTCTGCTGATCTCGTCCTACGGGTTGGGTAACCTGATGGGGATCGTCGTCGCCGGTTCGTCGCGGCGACCGTCGTCGCGCACGTTCTCCTGGCTGATCCTGGGGCTGTTCGCGGGGTTCGGCATCGTGATCGGGGCGCTCGCCTTCATCACGTCGGTCTGGGTGGGCGTGGCCCTGCTTGCCGTGCTCGGTGTCGGCAACGGCTACGTCGCGGTCGTCCTGATGACGCTGCTGCAGCGCATCACACCGCCCGCGATGCTCGGCCGGGTGATGAGCCTCGTGATGCTCGCCATGCTCGGCGTCACGCCGATCTCGACGGCCGTCTCGGGCGCCGTGCTGAGCCTCGGTCCCGACGTCCTGTTCGTCGCCTGCGGCGCCGGGATGCTCGCGATCACCGCCTTTGCGGCCGCGTGCCGGCGCTCCTGGTCACTCGCCGCGCTCGAGGCCGGCGCGTTGCCGGCGGCCGGTGTGCTCACCGCGCGATGAGCTCCACGAGATGGCCGCCCCAGCCGTGCGCCCAAGCGGCTCGCGAGCTCGGCCGGCGATGATCAGGGCGTCCTACGCCGCACTGGCCATCGTCGCCTCTGCAACGAGCCGGGCGAGCAGGCCACCCATGCGGCTCAGCGTCTCCGCCAGGCCGGCCAGATCGTAGGTCTCGCCGAGCTCCTCGGGCTCCTCGTAGCCGACGTACGTCACGCCGTCCTGTCGCCAGACCACCATGCGCAGCGGCAGCTCGAGGCCGGCCCGCGGGTCGGCCTGCATGAGCAGCGTGCCCGCGCGCGGGTCGCCGAAGATCAGCACCTGCTCGTCGGCCAGCTCGAGCCCGACGAGGCGTGCGTTGGAGGCGTGGTCGATGCGGGCGAAGATCGTGATGCCGCGCTGGAACAGCGAGTCGATCAGCCGCCCGATCGTGGTGTCGACGCTGTAGGGACTCTCTACCGTCTTGAACGCCATGCCGTCACCGCCTCGTTGTAGCTCCTGCCGTGTCGCGCTAGTTGCAGGCTTCCACGGGGCGAGCGGCAGGCAACCGATGCGCGAGCCGATCAAGGACGGGCGGCGGGGCCGTGCGCGCGACCGGCGGGCCGTGCGGTCATCCGGCCCTCGTTCACTCGAGCCCGAAAGCGCTCTCCATGAGCTGCATGAGGCGCCGCAGGAACCGCGCGACCGGCACGCCGTCGACCACCTCGTGGTCGAAGAGCACGGTCAGGCTCACGAACTCGTGGGGCTCGACCCGGTCTTCGGCAAGGGCGGGCCGGCGGCCGATGGCGCCGATCGCGACCACCAGCGGGTGGATGGCGATGGGGATCCCCCAGCCCCCGCCCCCGGAGCGGCTGGTCACCGGCACGGAGGTCACCATGACGGTGCCCATCGTCTCCTTGATGCGCCGCGGACTGCGCAGCAGAGGCTCCCAGTAGAGCCACTTGCGCAGGACGAACGGCGCCCGGAAGGCGAGGGGCAGCACCCACGCGGGCGGGCTGTAGCCCCGCGCCTCGAGCATCTGTTCGCCGGGTGCGAGCGGCAGGCCCTGGACGCGGCGCACCTCGGCGCTGATCTCGGCGACGCTTCTCTCGTTGGCCCTGCGCAGCACGAACGGCATGGGCAGGCGCTCGTCGCTTTCGTCGTCGGTGAGGCGCCGGTAGACGGCCAGGGCGGTGTCGACGTCCTCGAACACGACCAGCGTGCGCCGGCCGCGGCGCAGGCCGTGCACGCGACGGTGCTCGCCGGCGGCCTGGGCCACGCACTTCACGACCCAGGCGGTGAACGAGAGATCGGCGCCGTCGCGCTTGCTCCGGGCCAGTGCGGTGCGAGCGTCGGTGACATCGACCTCGAGCAGGACCGGCACGTAGTGCTTGCCCTTGGCCAGCCGGAAGAGATCGAGGCCGGCCGTCCGCGCCAGCGGGTAGGGCAACTCCTCGTAGCGGCCGACCAGGTCGTCGTTCATGGGCGCATCGTAGCGCACCGGTGCCGATCGATCTCCGTCGGCGCTCCCGCTCAGGCGTGCGCGCAGCGATCTTCGCCGGCCTCGCAGATCGGGTGGAAGTCGCCGAAGGCGATCTCGCTCCCCGGCGGGACCACGAGAAAGCGTTCGTCCCAGGGCCCCTCGACCAGAGCGTCGACCAGCGCCGTGGTGCCTGCGACCTCCTGGTAGGCCAGGTCGAACTGGCGGGCACGATCCTGAGCGTAGGCGCGATAGGGCGCCGGGTCGTAGCGGCCCGTGACGACCAGCACGAGCCGCGTGTAGTGCTCGAGCAGCAGTCTGGTGAGCCGCGTCGCCTGCGCCTCGCCGTACTTGGCCGCCATGGCGTCGTGCTCGTGGAAGACGGTGCACTGCGAGTCGATCCAGCCGCGCGACAGGTAGTAGGTGCCGGCGGCGAGGCGAGCCTGCTCGAGGAAGGCCTCGTTGGAGCCCAGCACGAGCGCCACGCAGTCGTCGACGCGCGGCACGACCAGCGGCAGGCGGCCGGCCCGCAGGCCGAGCACGGCGTTCGAGCAAAGGCCGTAGCCCAGCACGACGGCCTCGACCGAGGGATCGGTCTCGGCCTCGGCGATGGCCTGTTGCAGGGCGGCCGTCAGACGCTCGGGCGTGCGGTGCAACGCCACGTCGAGCTCGACCGCCGCAAGGGTCGCCCGGCGGGGGG
>DATIYD010000129.1:0-10748 GCA_035517975.1 Thermoleophilia bacterium
CCGCCGCCCTCTCCCTGTGCTACCTGCTGTACGAGTCGCAGTGGCTGCGGGTGGTCGAGCACGACCTGCCGCTCGCCGGCTTGCCGCCCGACCTCGAGGGCTTCACCATCGTGCAGCTCTCCGACCTGCACGTGGGCTCGCGTCCGAGCTTCAACCTGCGCACCACGCGCAAGGCGGTCGAGGCCGTGCGTCGCATCGGGCCCGACCTCATCGTCGTCACCGGCGACCTCGTCACCGGCGAGTCGCGCCTGGCCGAGCTCTACGACGAGCTGCGCCGCCTGCCGGCCTCGCGCGGCGTCTTTGCCGTGCTGGGCAACCACGATCACGGCCACATGAAGCTGCTCAAGCAGCCGGCGGCCGATCTCTCTGGCCTCGCCGCGGCCGGCGTGCGGCTGCTGGACAACGAGTGCGTGACGGTGGCGGTCGGCGCCGCCACCCTGCAGCTCTGCGGGATCGACGACCTGGAGCACGGTCACGGCGACGTCGCCCCGGTGCGGGCCGCCCTCGATCGCGGCGCCGGCACCGTGCGCCTGCTGCTCAGTCACTACGCCGAGGTCGCCGCCGAGCTCACGCCGGGCGACGTCGCTCTCGTGCTCTCGGGCGACACCCACGGCGGCCAGATCTGCCTGCCGGCGCCCGGCGTGGCCGGCGGGCGCATCATGTTCAGCCAGCCGCGCGCCCGCTTCCGCGAAGGCTTCTACGACGAGGACGGCACGCTCGTCTACGTGACCCGCGGCGTGGGCACGAGCTTCCTGCCGTTCCGCCTGCTCTGCCGCCCCGAGATCGTCGTCTTTCGCCTGCTCCGGGCCTGAGCGAACGGGACAAGCCGCGCCGTCGACGGGAAGCCTCAGGAAGGTCAGGCAGTCATCGCGGGAGGTCTTCCGATGTCCGATGCAGACAAGGCCACGATCCGCCGCTTTCCCCTCGAGGTCCTGAACCAGGGCAAGCTCGACCTCGTCGACGAGATCCTCGACGACGGGTATGTCGAGCACATGCCGCTCCCCGGTTACCCGGCGACGCGCGAGGGCCTCAAGAGCTTTGTCGGCTCGCTGCGCACGACCTTTCCCGACATCCGCTACAGCGTGGTCAGCGAGATCGGCGAGGGCGACACCGTCGTGCAGTACGTGAAGGCGACCGGCACCATGCGGGGTGACTTCGGCCCCATGAAGGCGACCGGCAAGAGCGCCACCTGGGAGGAGATGCACATCATCCGCATGCGGGGCGGCAAGGCGGTCGAGCACTGGGGTGTGGTCGATCAGCTCGGCATGATGCAGCAGGTCGGTCTCGCGCCGGCGCCGCCGATCAGCCGGGCGGCCTGACGCAGGCGCCGCGCGGCCGGGCGGCCCTGGACCGCAGCCTCGGCAGCCGGTCGGGCCGCCTGGCCGTCAGGCGCCGCCGACCGTGACCGGCACGGCCTGGACCAGGTTGTTGCCCATGCCCTGGTAGTTCCAGGACTGCTCGAGCGGCTGGCTGTCGCCCGTCGCGTCGGTGGCCCGGCACGAGAGCTCGTGCTCGCCGGGCGTGGCCTCCCAGGCAGCGGCCCAGCCACGCCAGGCGAACGGCCCGAGCACCGGCTCCAGCTCGGCGTCGTGCCAGGTGCCGTCGACGCCGAACTGCACCCGCACGACCTCGCCGCTGCCGCTCCAGGCGCGGCCGCGCACCGTGATCACGCCGGGCTCGAGCAGCCGGCGGCGTGTCATGAAGTCGGGGTGCCCGGGCGGGGCCATGAGGGCCCGCACCCGGATGCGGCTCGCGCCTTCGCCCGGGTCCTGCTCGTCGCGCTGGTAGCGATAGGCCACCGCCTGCTGATAGCCGGCAAAGGGCTCGGTGGCGGCGGTGATGCGGGTCAGCCACTTCACGCTGGTCATGCCGTACCAGCCCGGCACCAGCAGACGCAGCGGCGCGCCGTGCTGCGGCTCGAGCGGACGGTCGTTCATCTCGTAGGCCAGCACGACTTCGGGGCGCATCGCCACGTCGAGCGGCAGGCTGCGCTCGTAGTCGTGCTCGATCTTGCCCTGCGTACCGTGATCGGCGCCGCTGAACACGATCTCGACCGTGTCGGGACCGATGCCCGCCTCGAGGAGCACGCCGCGCAGCGGCGTGCCGGTCCAGGTCGCCGTGCCGACGGCCTCGACCAGCCAGGGCTGGCTGACGGGTCGCGGCTCCAGGCGGGCGCGGCCGTTGCCGGCGCACTCCATGGTGACGATCGCGGTCTGCGCGGCGCGCGTCCGCAGCTCGTCGAGGGTGAGGGAGAGGGGGCGCTCCACCTCGCCGGCCACCTCCAGGCGCCACGTCGACTCGTCGATCTCGGGGATGTCGAAGTGCACCAGCAGGTAGTGCAGGCCGGTGGGCGTGAGGTCGTAGCGCAGAGCCTCGAGCGGCATGCCGTGATTGCGCGTCGCAAGCTGCAGCTCCTCGGCCGTGAGCGGTCCCTCGGTGGGTCGGTGTTCGCCCATGGCGGCAGTATGCGCGGCCGGCGCGGCGATCTAACTGTCGCGGCGCCGGTGCTCGTGATCGCGACTCGCCCCGGGCGGCCCGATCGACCGCGGGCGGCAAGCCTAGCGGCCGGCGCGCAGCAGGCGCAGGGTGAGCGGCCGCACGTCCTGGATGGCGGCGGTCGGGCAGATCTCGGTGCAGGCGTAGCAGCGCACGCACTTGGCGTCGTCGTAGACCGGCGTTGGCGCCAGGGTGATGGCGCTCGCGCCGCAGATCTGGGCGCAGTCGCCGCAGCGCGTGCAGGCGGACTCGTCGACCAGGCGCGGCCGCGAGGTGAGCGCCCCGCGCAGCAGGCGGTGCACGACCGGCGGCAGCATGTCCTGGGCGTCGCGGGGCGAGTGCTCGAAGCCGTGGTCGGGCACGAGCGGATCGCCGTCGAGGCGGTAGGGATCGTCGATGTCGATCAAGCCGCGGCGCTCGGCGGCGGCGAGCGTGTAGACCGAGCGGCGCTCGTGGACCGTGAGGTCGGCGAGCGCAGCATCCAGAGCGCTGCCGTCGGTCGCGGCGAACAGCGACCCCATGGCGCGCGGCGTGCCGCTGCCCGGACCCTTGCCCTGCATCGCCACGATCGCGTCGATCACGCTGAGGCGTGGCGCCAGGGCGAGGTGCAGGTCGAGCAGCATGTCGGCGAAGTCGCCGCGCTCGCTCGCGCGCACGTGAAGTTGACCCTTGCGCAAGCCGGTGACGCAGCCGAAGGTGAGCTTGACGGCGCCGGTCAGCCGCATGAGCCCGTGCGTCTTGAGCGGGCCCACCTGGACGATGCCGTCGGCCTCGGTCCAGCAGCGGCCCACCGGGAAGCTGCGAAAGAGACGACCCGCGGGCGTGGCCAGCTCGACGACGTCGGTGTCGGGCACGAGCAGCTCGACGTCTTCTTCGCGACAGACGGCCGCCATGCCGCTCACCTCGTAGCCGCGGCGCACCTGGCGCTCGCGGCCCGGGCCGCCCGGGCTGTCGCCGACGAACGGCGTGGCGCCGGCGGCCTTGAGGGCGCGTAGCACGGCCCGCAGGCTCTCGGGATGGGTGGTCACGACCTTCTCGGGCGGCGCGGCGCGCAACAGGTTGACCTTGACGCCGATGCGCTCGCCGGGCTTGACCAGGGCGCCGAAGCCCCCGAAGGGCGCGCAGGCGCGCTCGAGGGCGGCCGGCAGATCCGGTCCGTAGGCGGCCTTCACGTGGCCGACGATCGCCGGGCGCCGCGTCTGGGCGGCGGGCGCCGCATCGGAGGATCGCGGATCGCTCATGAGCGGGCCTCCCGGTCGGGCCGCGCGACGACGGCGTAGTGATAGGGGAACGTGGTGCCGGCCGGCTGGGCCAGCTCGATCGTGAGGCCCATGGCCTCGACCACCTCGAGGGCCCGCGCGAGGCTGAGCGTGATGGCGGGCCGCGGTCCCATGGGCCGCTCGGCGTCGGCATCCCAGTCGACGATCGTCAGGGCGCCGCGTGGTGCCAGCAGGCGGCGCAGCTCGGCGAGGGCGGCCGGGTCGTCGTAGATCTCGTGCCAGACGTTGACGGCGACGATGACGTCGGCGGCGCCGTCGGCGAGCGGCACGCGGTCCTCGGTGGTGTGGACGAGCTCGACGGGGGCGAGGGTCTCGCCGGCGGCACGGCGCGCCTCGAGCCGGCGGCCCACCTCGTCGAGCATCTCGGGAATGCGGTCGACCGCGACGACGCGGCCCTGCGTCAGCGCGGCCGCGAGCGGCAGGGTGGCGTAGCCGTAGCCGGCGCCGTAGTCGACCACGGTCTCGGATCCACTCAGGGCCAGCAGCCCCAGCACGGCCGCGACGGGCAGATAGCCGTCGCGCGCGGGGTCGTCGAGCCGGGCGGCGTGTCGCGGGTCGAACGGGTGGCTCATGCGCGCAGTGAATCGAACGGGTGGCTCATGCGCGCCGCGGGTCGAGAGGGTGACTCATGCGCGCCGCGCCCGGCAGCTCAGAGCTGGTCGGGACCGGGCTGCACCTGCAGGTGCTGGGCGTACTTCTGAAAGGTCTCGAGGGCGCGCTGCACGGCGGTCTCGGATGAGGCGTCGTCTTCGTCCAGCAGGCACTCGCGCACCTTGTGGGTGATGAGGAAGATGCCGGCCCGGTCGAGCGCCGCCCGGGTGGCCGAGAGCTGGGTGAGCACGTCCTCGCAGGGCGCGCCCTCGGCGACCATGCGCTGCAGGCCTCGCACCTGGCCCTCGATGCGCTTGAGGCGGTTGACCATCTTGTCGAGATCGGCGTCGGGCGTGGCTCCGGCCGCCGTGGGGCCTGTGTCGCTCATGGGCGCAGTATACCGGAGGGGGTACGGCACGGCGAGCGCGGCCGTCGAGGTGCGAGCGCGTTGTTCGCCGGGGTGAGCCTGCCGGCCGGCGCGGCGATCCCGTTAGGCCGCGAGGCTGCGATGGTATCCTTCGTAGGATGCACGCCCTCTTGATCACCCTCGCTGCGCACGCCTCGGCCGTTGCCAGCGTCTTCTCGTTCTTCAGCGGTCTCCTGAACAACGTCGAGACGGCGTTTCGGCACTACGGCTACCTCATCGTCTTCCTGCCGATCCTCGGCGAGAGCGCCGGCATCCCCCTGCCCGGCGAGACCGTGCTGCTGGCCGGCGGCCTAGCCGCCTCGAAGGGCATCCTCTCGCTGCCCGTGGTCATCCTGGTGGGCGCCTCGGCCGCCATCATCGGCGACAACCTGGGCTACCTGGTCGGGCGTCGCGGCGGACGGCCGCTGCTCTTTCGCTACGGCAGCCTGCTGCGCGTCAAGGACCGCCAGATCGCGATCCTCGACAGCTTCTTCGAAAAGCACGGCCCCAAGACGGTGTTCTTCGGCCGCTGGGTGATCTTCCTGCGCGTCTGGGCGGCGCTCTTTGCCGGGGCCTCGCGCATGCACTGGCGCCAGTTCGTCTTCTGGAACGCCCTCGGCGGCCTCGCCTGGGCGACCACCATGGCGTCGCTGGCCTACGTGTTCGCGGCCAGTGTGGTGCGCATCAGCAAGCTCTTCGGCGTGCTCGCCTGGGTGTTCGCCATCGCCGTCGGGATCGCCGTGACCATCTTCATCAACCGCATGCAGAAACGGGCCGAGAACCGGCAGCAGGTCGAGGCCGCCGAGGAGCGTATCCGGCAGGAGCGCGCCGAGTACGAGGAGCGGCGCGCCGCGCGCCGCGCCCAGCAGCAGTCGTAGCGACGCTCTCCTCGCCGGCGTTGGTCGACGACCGTGGCGACGCTCCCGGTCGTCGGCGCGCGCCGACGATCGTGACGCCGCTCTAGCAGGCCGCCTCGGGAACGCCTGCGCGGCGCGCGGCCTGCTCCTGCGCCCAGCGCGCCTCGAGCCCGGCAAGCACGGCGTCGGGCACCGGCCTGCCGCCGTTGGCGCAGCCCAGCCGCACGTCGGGCTTCGTCTCGCCGTGAAAGTCGGAGCCGCCCGTCGGCACCAGGTCGTTGATGGCGGCCAGGCGCAGGCAGCGGGCCACCATGCGCTCGTCGTGCTCCGGATAGAAGCACTCGAGACCGCTCACGCCGCAGCGGGCGGCGTCGCCCACGAGGTGCGCCAGGCCGGCCTCGTCGGTGCGCACGATGCCGGGATGGGCCACGACCGCCAGGCCGCCGGCGCGCCGCACCAGGCGCACGGCCGCCGGCAGCGACAGCCGGCGGCGGTCGACCCAGGCCGGCGCGCCGCGGCGCAGGAAGCGCTCGAAGGCCTCGGTGATGGAGCTCACGTAGCCGCGTCGCCGCATGGCCTCGCCGATGTGCGGCCGCCCCACGGCGCCGCTGCCGGCGATCGCCGCGAGCTCGTCGGGCTCGACCGGGTAGCCGAGTGCGCGCAGGCGCTCGAGGATGCGCGCGTTGCGTTCATCACGGTACCCCCGCAGCTCGGCCAGCGTGCGCCGCACCTCGGCGCCCGGAGGACCGCCGGGGAAGTAGCCCAGCAGGTCGACGGTCAGACGGTCGTGCTCGAGGTTGATCTCGACGCCGGGCACGACCTTGACGCCGAGCTCGGCGCCCGCCGCGAGCGCTTCGTCGAGGCCGTCGATCGAGTCGTGGTCGGTGACGGCCACCGCGCGCAGGCCGACGCTGCCGGCCAGGACGACCAGCTCGCGGGGCGTCAGCGTCCCGTCGGAGTAGGTCGTGTGCGCGTGCAGGTCGATCATCACCACGACGATAGCACGAGCGCGCCGGCGCCTCGCAGTTGTCCGCAGGCGATCTTCATACGGGCGCAGACCGCCCCGTTCCTCGGTGACGTATGCGAAAAACGCATGACAGACGGCTATCTTGCCGATATACTATGCGAGGCGAGCAACCCGATGAACAGGAGGACGCCCATGTCCGCGCGAGGTGCGCATAGGGCTCGAACCGACGCGGAGATCGCCGAGGTCATCCGAACGCTCTTCACAGGGCGCCCGCAAAAAGAAGTCGCGGCGCTTCTCGATGTCGACCAGTCGGCCGTCAGTCGCGCCCTTGCCGGCAAGCGCGCCTTCAACCTCCAGGAGGTCGCCCAGATTGCGGATTGGGCCGGTATGCCGGCCGACGAGCTCCTCTTTGCCCAGCCCGGCGGCGTCGCGTTCCGCTGCGAGGACGCCGACGCGCAGTGCGAGGTGGCGGCGCAGCAATGCCGCGACGTGGTAAAGGATCTCCTTGCCTTTAGGGCCGTTGCGGAGTGAGCGACCAGATCCACTCAGTGAATGTGGCGGCGCAGAAGGCCCGCGACTACCGCACGCACATCGGTCTTGATGCCACCGGGCCCGTACCCGACCTCCTGAGGGTCGTCGAGGACGTCGCCGGGGTGGCCGTGAGCGTGATCGACTTGCCCAACGGCGTTTCTGGCGCGTACACGTTCGAAGAGGGTCTGGGATTCGCGTTCGTCAATCTGAAAGAGCCTGTCGTTAGGCAGCGTTTCACACTCGCGCACGAATTGGCACACCATGCCTTCGAGGATCGTGGCGTCGTCGATTCGGAGAGGGCCGTGTTTGGCGAGCCGACGAATGCGAACGAACGTCGCGCTCAGACCTTCTCGGCGGAGTTCTTGGTGCCGCTGCGCGCGGTCTCCGCCTGGGTGGAAGCGCGGGCCGCGAGCGACGTCACGCTGCGTCTCGTCGTGGAGCTTGCGTCCTACTTCCGAGTCAGTGCCAAGGTGGCCCTCGTCCGCCTGCACCTGGCTCGACTGGTCAGCGAAGCCCAGGAGAGCGAGCTTTCGAATGCCATCAACCGCGGAGAGCATCTGACACTCGCAAAACGGGTGGGCATCGAAGAAGCGCCTGACAGTTTGTCCGAGATCAAGTCGAGAGGGCGACCGCGGACCCCGGCCCGAATGTGGGAGTACGCGGTGGGTGGATACGAGCAAGGTCTTCTCAGCGTTGAGCGGATCGCTCAAGCGGTACACAGCACTCCAGAGGAGGTCCAAGCGCTTCTCGACGAGCTGGGAGTCACCCGACGCCGGAAGTCGACAGCGAACTCAAACGCAGCGCGCGAGGCGACCGCTTTGCTGGTCTTCGACTCCTCGAGCGAGTGAACTGGCCTGAGGTCACGGAGGTGCTTCCCGGACATCTTCGTGCCCAGTACGAGCACTACCGACGTGCGGCACAGCAGCCGAACGACCCACCGACCAAGCACATCGGCGAGATCACAACGGTCCTCATGGCTGAGCATCTGGGAGCTGACCTCGTGATCCTCGAAGACGACCTCGGCAAGCGGCTGGCCCGGAAACACCATCTCCAGCGCATGTCGACGGCCCAACTTGCCGTCGAGATGGTCGGCTCGGGTGCACTGAGCCAAAACGAGGGATTGCTCGTCTTCAACCTTGCCTCGAACAACGCTGGACAGGCTGTGTTCAGAGCGAGGCTTCAGGAATGGCGCCCCTAAGCTGAAGACTCGGACGAATCAACGCGATAGGCGCCGGGAACCGGGCCTGCGCCCTCTTCGGCAATCCGTTTCCCAGCGACGTTTGTCGGCGAGCCGCGACCGGGAAGAGTCGCGTCAAGCCGTGCCTTCGTACGCAGGCGCGGCGCACGGTCGACACCCCCCGCCCGGAGGCGCCACATGAGGATCGGCATGATCGCTCCGCCCTGGTTTCCGCTGCCTCCCAAGGGCTATGGCGGCATCGAGCTGGTCGTCCACCTGCTGACCGAGGGCCTCGTGGCCCGCGGCCACAACGTCACCCTCTTTGCCAGTGGCGATTCAGAGACGCTGGCGCGGCTGTCGTTCGTCTACGGCCGGGCCCCCAGCGAGAAGATCGCGACGCACGGCCACATCGAGATCATCCACGGCCTCGAGGCCTACTCGCAGGCGCGCGACTTCGACGTGATCCACGACCACGACGGCCTGGCCTCGCGCGCCATGGGCGTGCTCGCGCACCGTCTGGTGGGCACGCCGGTGGTCGCCACGCTGCACGGTCCGGCCGACCCGCTCACGCAGGAGATCCTCTCGAGCATGCGCCACGGCCTGCGCTTCATCGCGATCTCCGAGTACCAGCGCGGCGGGCATCCCGAGCTGCCCTTCGTGGCGACCATCCCCAACGCGATCGACCTCGAGCGCCACACCTTCTCGGCCGAGAAGGACGACTACCTGCTGTTCATCGGCCGCATGATCGCCGACAAGGGCGCCCACACCGCGATCGAGGCGGCGCGCCGTGTCGAGGGGCGTCTGATCATGGCCGGCAAGTTGAACGAGGAGGCAGAGCACGCCTACTACGCCGAGGCCGTCGAGCCCTACTTGTCGGATCGCATCTACTTCCGCGGCGAGGTCGACATGGAGACCAAGGTCGAGCTCTACCGCAAGGCGCGCTGCACGCTGTTTCCCATCCAGTGGCCCGAGCCCTTCGGCCTGGTCATGATCGAATCGCTGGCGGCCGGCACGCCGGTTATCGCCTTCCGTCGCGGCTCGGTGCCCGAGGTGATCGAGCACGGCCGCACCGGCTTCATCGTCGAGGACGTCGACGAGATGGTCGAGGCGCTCGGCCACATCGACGAGATCGACCCCGCCGAGTGCCGGCGCGCCGCCGAGGAGCGCTTCGGCATCGCCCGCTTCGTCGCCGCCCACGAGCGCGCCTACCGCAGCCTGCTCGACGAGGGCCCGGCCTGGGCGACGGGCAGCCTCGCCGGGCCCCTCACGGGCTAGGGATGCGCGCCGGCCGTCGGCAAGCCTGACTCCGGGCGCCGGCCGTCGCTTCGCCGCCGCGCGGTCGCCGCGCGGCCCGCGCCGCTGTCGCTCGTACGAGCCGTCGTCGCAGGTGGTAGGTTTCTCTGCGATGGCCCTGCCCTACGACGACATCCATCTGATCGCCGACCCGCTCTACGGCTACCTGCGCATCACTGTGCCCCGCGGCGAGGGCGAGGTCGCCGAGGCGACCGTGATCGACGACCCCTGGGTGCAGCGCCTCAAGCGCATCCACCAGCTGCAGAGCTCGTGGTGGGTGTTCCCCACGGCCGAGCACAGCCGCTTCGCCCACAGCCTGGGCGCCATGCACCTGGCCGGCGAGTTCGGCCAGCACCTCTACGACACGCTGGCCGACCAGGCGCCCGACACGCCCTCGCGGCCGCTGGTCGAAGAGACCCTGCGCATGGCCGGCCTGCTGCACGACGTGGGCCACGGCCCCTTCAGCCATTTCTTCGACGACCAGTACCTGCACCCGCGCTTCGGGCTCGACCACGAGCGCATCTCGCAGCATCTGATCGTCGAGCAGCTGGGCGACCTGCTGCGCGGCCTCGAGCGCTCGCCGCACGGCGGCTTCGCCGCCGGCGAGCGCGTCGACCCGCGCCACGTCGCCTGGCTGATCCGCGCCCACAGCGACGACCTCGACCTCGGCGAGGTGCCGCGCTGGGTCGAGCTGTTGCACGCCGTGCTCTCGGGCGCGGTGACCGCCGACAACCTGGACTACGTGCGCCGCGACGCCTATATGTGCGGCGTCTCGCTGTCGGCGGTCGACGTGCCGCGGCTCATCTACTACAGCTTCTGCTCGGCCGACGGCCTCACGTTCCACAAGCGCGCGCTGAACGCCCTGCGGGCGTTCCTGAACGCGCGCTTCTACATGTACGAAAACGTCTACTTCCACCGCATCGGCCACGCCATCGACCTGCACATGCGCGAGATCTTCAGCGAGACCATGGACTTCGCCCTGCCCCGCAGCCCGCTCGACGACCTGCGCGCCTACCGTCACCTCACCGAGTGGTCGCTGTTCACCGAAGTCGAGCGCTGGGCCGACGACGCCGGCTCCTCGCCAAAGCGCCGGCGCCTGGCCGAACAGTGGGAGCGCATCATCCACCGCGACGTGAAGTACCGCATGGTC
>DATIYD010000130.1:0-8705 GCA_035517975.1 Thermoleophilia bacterium
GCCCCGGCAGCCGCGCGCCGACGCCCGGCAGCCGCGCGCCCCCCGTCCGGCCGGGAAGCACCTAGCGCGCCACCATCAGCCTCTTGACCGCGGCCTGCAGGCCGTCGAGGCTGAGCTCCTCCATGGGCAGCACCTGGCGGATCATGCCGATCGTGCGCGCGCCGTAGGCCCACTCCCACTGCTCCCGCGGGATGGTGTTGAGCCAGACCGAGTGGTCGAAGTGATGCCGCAGGCGGCGGAGCCACTCGATGCCCGGCTCGTCGTTGGCGTATCCCCACCAGATGATGCCGTTCCGGCTGAGCAGCTCGCTCGGCGCCATGGCGGCATCGCCCACGATGATCAGCTTGTAGTCGGGGCTCAGGTCGTGCAGCACGCGGTTCGTGGACACCGCGCCCTGACGCGTCATGTCGGTGTCTGTGTACAGCCAGTCGTAGATGCAGTTGTGGAAGTAGAAGGTCCGCAGATCCTTGAAGTGAGTCTGGCTGTTGACCGCGCTGAAGAGCTGGCTGCACAGGCGCAGGTAGGGGTGCATCGAGCCGCCCACGTCCATGGCGAGCAGCACCTTGACCGCGTTCTTGCGGCTCTTCTGCCAGACGAGCGAGAGCCTGCCGGCCTGTTCGGCGGTCTCGTCGACCGTGGCCTCGAGATCCAGCTCGTCGGCCGGCCCCTCGTTGCGACTGCTCAATTGCCGCAGGCGGCGCAGGGCCAGCTCGAACTGGCGCACCCCGACCCTGACGTCGGTGCGATAGCCGCGATAGCGGCGCTCGCCGGCCACCTTCACGGCGCTGCGGCTGCGACTCTCGCCGCCGACCCGGATGCCGCCGGGGTGCACGCCGGAGTGGCCGAACGGCGAGGTACCTCCAGTGCCAACCCACTTGTTGCCGCCGTGATGGGCCTCGGTCTGCTCGGCGACGCGCTCCGCGAAGAGGCGCTGCAGCTCGTCGAGGTCGAGGTCGCCGAGCATCTCCACGAGCTGACGCTTCTCCTCGTCGCTCAAGTTCGGCAGGGCGAGCGGGTCGGCGAGCCAGTCCCAGACCTCGTCGGCGATCTCGATCGGCGTCTCGACGCCCTCGAAGCAGGCGGCGAAGGCCTGGTCGTACTGATCGTAGAAGCTCTCCGACTTGACGAGGATGCTGCGAGCCAGCGAGTAGAAGCGGTCGAGGCTCGAGAGGGCGAGCCCCTCGGAGAGGGCGCGCATGAGCATCATCCACTCGGTGACGGTGACCGGTACGCCGTAGGCGCGCAGCAGGAAGAAGAAGCGTGTGAACATGGCCGGCGCCGAGCCTCGGTCGGAGCCCGCCGCGCTACGTGCGGCGCCGCTTGGCGCCGGAGCCGGAGCGCTTGCCGCCCGAGCCCGAGGACTTGCCGCCCGAGCCCGACGTCTTGCCGCCTGTGCCCGACGTCTTGCCGCCTGTGCCGGACGAGCCGGCCGATCGCCCTGACCCCGAGCCGGGCGGCCGGCGCGAACGGGAGTACCAGGTCAACGCCGTGGCGACGATGACGAACACCGAGGGCACGATGAGGATGAGCAGGTAGTGCCAGTTGACGCTGGCGGCGGCGATCATCGGGTCCCTAACGCCGCCCCCGCCCGGAGTGCAGGGCGGCGATGGCGGCGTCGACGTCGTGGTCCTTCTTGAGCAGCACGCCGAGGAACGGCATGGTGGCGACGATGTCCTCGTGGCGCACGCCGCCCACCTGCAGCGCCTGCACCCAGTCGATGAGCTCGCTGGTCGACGGCTTCTTCTGCAGCCCGGTGACGCCGCGCAGCCAGTAGAAGGCCTGGAGCGCGAGCTGCAGCAGGCGGCCGTCGAGGCCGGGATGGTGCACGCGCACGATGCGCTCCATCATGGCCGCGTCGGGAAACTCGATGAAGTGAAAGACGCAGCGCCGCAGAAAGGCATCGGGCAGCTCCTTCTCGGCGTTGGACGTGATGATCACGACCGGGCGCTGGACCGCCTTGACGGTCTCGTGGGTCTCGGGGATGAAGAACTCCATCTGGTCGAGCTCCCAGAGCAGGTCGTTGGGAAACTCGATGTCGGCCTTGTCGACCTCGTCGATCAGCAGCACGCAGCGGCGCTCGCTCGTGAAGGCCTCGCCCAGCTTGCCCAGCTTGATGTAGTGGGCGATGTCGGCCACGTCGGCGTCACCGAACTGGCCGTCATAGAGGCGCTGCACCGTGTCGTAGACGTACAGGCCGTCCTGGGCCTTGGTCGTCGACTTGATGTTCCAGGCGATGAGCGGCATGTCGAGACCCCGGGCGATGCTCTGCGCCAGCATCGTCTTGCCCGTGCCGGGCTCGCCCTTGATGAGCAGCGGCCGCGAGAGCGTCATGGCCACGTTGACGGTCTGCATGAGCTGGGGCGCGGCGATGTAGTCGGCGGTGCCGGCGTACGCGACGGGCGCGGCGCCGGCGCGTGGCGAGGTCGGGTCGCTCATGGGGGTCGCGATCACCTTTCGTCGGGCACGAGAGACCGCGCGAAGTGTACCAAAGCGCCGCCGCGAGTGTCGCTTCGGCCAGTCGGCTCCGCTTGCGGAGCTCGCCGGGTCAGCCGGGTCGGGCGAGCTCCGCACGCTTGGCGCACCGGCTCGCCCAGGTCAGGCGAGCTCCTCGCGGATGGTGCACTCGGCCCCCGGCCCGGCGATGATCAGCAGCTGATCGCCGGGCTCGACGACCGTCTCGGGCTTGGGCATGACGATCTGCGTGTCGTGCAGCAGGGCCGCCACCACGCAGCCCTCGGGCAGGCCGAGCTGCTGCATCGTCTTGCCCGCCGCCCAGTGGCCGGCGTTGATCGTCATCGACGAGACCGTGACCTCGCCCTCGTGCAGGTCGAGCAGGGTGACGACGTCGGCGAGGGTGGCTTCTTCCTCGATCAGCTTGGTGACGATCTCGGCCGAGTCGATGGCCACGTCGACGCCCCAGCTGCGGTTGTAGAGCCAGCGGTTGCGCGGGTTGCGCACGGCGGCGATCACCTTGCGCACCTTGTATTCGTTCTTGGCGAGCAGACTCGCCACCAGGTTGTCCTCGTCGTGGCCCGTCGAGGCCACGAACACGTCGGCGCGGTCGACGCCGGCCTCGAACAGCACGGACGGCTCGTCGGCGTCGCCGACCAGGACCTTGACGCCGAGCTCCTCTTCGACGGCCTGCGCCCGCACGCGCGACTGCTCGATAACGAGCACCTCGTGGTCGGCGCGCGTGTAGTTGGCGACGCGACGGCCGAGGGTGCCGGCTCCTGCGATCACGATCCTCATGACTTCCACCCCATCATCTTCTGGAACTTCTCGACGGCCGACTGGTGGATGACCACGTAGACCTGGTCGTCGGACTCGAGGGTGGTGCCCGAGACCGGCACGACGCCCTTGCCCATGCGCACCACGAGGGCCACGCGGATCTCGCCGGGGATGGCGAGGTCCCTGACCGGCTTGCCGATCAGGTGAGTCGGCACCCAGGCGGCCAGGAGCTGCACCTCGCCGTTGCCGAAGGCCATCTCGCGTTCGAGCGTCGGACTGACGATGAGCTCGACGATCTTGCTCACGCTCCAGGCGGTCGGGGCGAAGGTCTGCACACCGTAGCGGCGATAGATGTCGGCGCGGCGCGGGTCGAAGATGCGCGCTACGACATCGGGCACACGGTAGACCTCTTTGGCGATGCGCGCGGCCACCGCGTTGGTGTTGTCGCCGCTCGCCGAGGCGACGAACGCGTCGGCCTCGCGGATGCCGGCCGACTCGAGCACGTCGCGGTCGAACCCGGTGCCGACGATCGTGCGGCCGCTGAAGTTCGTCGGCAGCAGGCGGAACGCGTCGGTGTTGCGGTCGACGACGACCACATCGTGGCCGGCTCGCGCGAGCTCGGCCGCGGTCGATGCCCCGACGCGGCCGCACCCCACGATGATCACGTGCATGGGCTCACCCTCCTTGAGGCGCCGTGTCTCGACGCCGTGCGAACCATTTTCTCGCTTCTTCGGCAAAGAAGACAGAGACGGCGGCGACCGTGAGGATCGCCCAGTCGAGCGCGGTCAGCGGAGCCGTCTTGAAGATGCCCTGCATGAACGGCACGTAGGAGATGGCGGCCATGATGGCGATGCCGACCGCCTCGGCGTAGACCAGCCACATGTTGCTGAAGACGCCGACCTTGAACAGCGACTCGCGCTCGGTGCGGCAGGCGAAGCCGTTGCCGACCTGGCACATGACGATCGCCGCCTGCGTCATGGTGATCGCCTCGCGCCAGTACAGGTAGTGCGGGTTGCCGGGGTTCATCCAGGAGCCGTCGCCCCAGGTCCAGCCGTGCGAGAACAGCACGAAGAGGAAGCCGGCCACCGCCCAGAACGACTCGATGACGCCGATGAAGACGACCCGGCGCAGCGTGGCCCGGCTCAGGAGTCGCTCGGAGCGGGGCCGCGGCGGCAGCTTCATGACGCCCGGCTCGGGGTGCTCGGTGCCCAAGGCAAGACCCGGCAGCACGTCGGAGCCGAGGTCGATCGACAGGACCTGGATGGCGCCCAGAGGGACGAGGCCCACACCGCCGAGGGCGCAGAAGACGAAGGGGAAGAGCTCGGCCATGTTGTGCGAGAAGATGTAGGTGATCATCTTCTTGACGTTGGCGTAGACGCCGCGGCCCTGCTCGACGGCCTTGATGATGCTGGCGAAGCTGTCGTCGAGCAGGATCATGATGGCCGCTTCGCGGGCGACGTCGGTGCCCGCCAAGCCCATGGCGACGCCGATGTCGGCCTTCTTGAGGGCCGGTGCGTCGTTCACCCCGTCGCCGGTCACCGCGACGATGTCCTTCATCTCCTTGAGGGCCGAGACGACCTGCATCTTGTGCTCGGGGGCGACCCTGGCGAAGATCACATCCTGCGGCTTGCCGAGCTCGGCCTTGAGGTCGTCCTCGGTCATGTCCTCGAGGTCGGTGCCCGTGATCACCCGCACGTTGCGGTCGCCGCGCACGATGCCGATGCGCCGGGCGATGGCCTCGGCCGTCAGGCCGTAGTCGCCGGTCACCATGATGATGCGGATACCGGCGGTGAGAGCGTGCTCGACGGCCTCGCTGACCTCGGGCCGCGGGGGGTCGATCATGCCGACCAGGCCGAGGAACGTGAGCTCACTCTCGACCGTGTCGGGCGTGTAGTCGGTGAGACCGCCGGGCAGCTCGCGCTCGGCGACGGCCAGCACGCGCAGCGCCTGGCGCGACATCTCGTCGTTGCGCTCGACGATGCGCGCCCGCAGCTCGTCGGTCATGGGCACGACCTTGCCGTCGAGCCGCACGCTGGTGCAGCGCGGGATGGTCTCCGACGGGGCGCCCTTGACGTAGGCCTTCTGGCCGTCCCCTTCGACGTGCACGACCGACATGCGCTTGCGCACCGACTCGAACGGCAGCTCGTAGATCTTGGGGCGCTGGACGATCTCGTCGGACAGGTCGAAGCCGACCTTCTGAGAGGCCACCAGCAGGCAGCCCTCGGTCGGGTCGCCGATGACCCGCCAGCCCTTGTCGTCGCTCGGCGGCAGCACCTTGGCGTCGTTGGCAAAACTCATGGCGCGCAGCAGCAGCTCGAGACGGCGGCGAGCCTCGTCTTTGGGCAGGGTCGTGTCACCGACGACGAAGTCGCCGACCGGTTCGTACCCGGCGCCCGTCACCTCGACGACGCTGTCGGCGGTGAACATCTCGCGGACCGTCATCTCGGCTTTGGTGAGCGTGCCGGTCTTGTCGGTGCAGATCACGTTGGTCGAGCCCAGCGTCTCGACGCCCATCAGCTTCTTGATGAGCGCGTTCTCCTTGGCCATGCGCTGCACGCCGATGGCCAGGGCGACCGACAGGGTGGCCGGCAGGCCCTCGGGCACGAGCGCCACCATGACGCCCAGGGCGAAGAGCAACGCGGGGACCGCGCCGAACTTGAAGATCAGCAGCGCCGCGAAGAACAGGGCGATGCCGCAGATGACGGCAATGATCGACACCGTGCGGGCCATGACGTCGATCTCGCGCTGCAGCGGCGACTTCTCGTCGGACACGCCGCTCGTGAGCGTGAAGATGTGGCCGAACTGGGTCTCGAGGCCGGTGGCGAAGACCACCGCCTGGCCGGTGCCCGAGGCGACGCTCGTGCCCATGAAGACGAGGTTCGGCATGTTGATGGTGGCCAGCTCCTCGTCGACCATCGGGTCGGAGGTCTTGCGGACAGCGTCTGACTCGCCGGTGAGGGCGATGTTGATGGTCGACATCTCGTACTGGCGGATGAGCCGGGCGTCGGCCGAGATGCTGTCGCCCTCTTCGAGCTGCACGAGGTCGCCGGGCACGAGGTCGGCGACGGCAACGATCGTCACCTCGCCGTCGCGAACGACCTTGGCGTTCTGGGGCACCATCTTCTGCAGCGCCTCGGTCGCCTTTTCGGCGCGATACTCCTGGAAGAAGCCGATGGTCGCGTTCAGCAGGACGACCCCGACGATGGCGATGGCGACGTTGATCTGGTCCTGGCGGTCCGAGCCGTGCGAGAGCACGGCGGCGATCACGCACAGCAGCGCCGCCGCTTCGAGCATGATGGCGAAGAGCGTCTTGAACTGGTCGAAGAAGCGGAAGATGATCGGCCGCCCGACCTTGGCCGGCAGCACGTTGGGACCGTACTGCTTGAGGCGGCGGAAGGCCTCGTCTTCGGTCAGGCCGCGAGGCGAGGTCTGCAGGCGCTCGAAGACGTCGTCTTGCGGAAGGGCCCAGATGCCGTCGGCCATTGAGGTGGCCGACGAGTCGGAAGACGGCGCCGCGTGGCGGTCGCCGGGCGCCGTCGCCACCTCGCCTCGAACCTGCGTTTCCACAGCGCTCACACGCTCCTGTCGTACTTGCAGGGTGGGGCGGGCCCGCGGGATGACGAGCAGAGCGCTCGTGCATGCACCTGCCGGACGGCTTGGCCGCCGCCACCGTCGCCGGCGACCATACCGACGCATCGGCCTCCCGGGCCGACCGAGCCACGCTACGCCGACCACTATAAAGAATCAATAAACTCGCCGGGTTTCAGTATAAAGAAGGCATAAAGACCAGAGGGCGTTGGCCAGCCCCGGGGCCGTGGCTCGATGGGCGGCGGCGGAGCACGACGCCAGCGGCCGGAAGTGGCCGAGGGCGCTGCGCGGTGGTCGCTAGCTCTGCCCGGGTTCCCTCGTCGCCTTGCTCGGGTCGGCCACCGCCAGCACGTCCATGTCCTCGGTCTCGCGCATGATGCGGGCGATCAGGGAGGAGCCTCGCAGTACTTCGTCCATGCGCGAACGCTTCGACTGGCCCATCACGACGAACGTGGCCCGTCGCTCGCGGGCAAAGCTGAGGATCGCCTCGGCCTCGGAGTCGCCCGAGAGCTCGACGACGTTGCCGCCCAGGTTGCGGGTGAGCTCGAACAGCTCCTGGAGCTCGTCGTGGTGGCGGCCCAGGCTCTCGCCGGGCGTGTGTACGTGCACGACCCAGAAGTGGCCCTGCAGGCGCTTGGCCAGCCGATAGCCGCGACGCACGAGCTTCTTGGCGATCGGCCCGGCCTTCACACAGACGACGACGCGGTCCTCGGTCGCCCAGGGCGTCTCGATCTCGTGCGACTCGATATAGTCCTCGAGCTTCTCATCGACCTCTTCGGCGGTCTTGCGCAACGCGAGCTCGCGCAGCGCCACGAGGTTGCCGCGCCGGAAGAAGTTGGACAGGGCGCCCGGGATCTTCTCGAGGTCGTAGACGACGCCCCGGTTCAGCCGGTTGATGAGCGCGTCGGCCGTCAGGTCGACGAGCACGACCTCGTCGGCGCGATCGAGGATGGCGTCGGGCAGGGTCTCGCGCACGCGCACGGTGGTGATCTGGAAGATCGTGTCGTTCAGGCTCTCGAAGTGCTGGATGTTCACGGTCGAGATCACGTCGATGCCGGCGGCCAGGATCTCCTCGACGCTCTGCCAGCGCTTCTCGTGCGCCGTGCCCGGGATGTTGGTGTGGGCGAGCTCGTCGACCAGGGCGACGCTCGGCCGGCGCGCGATCACCGCGGCGGTGTCCATCTCCTCGAACGTCTTGCCACGGTACTCGATCGTCTTGCGAGGGATCACCGGCAGACCCTCGGCAAGCTCGGCGATGGCCTTGCGGCCGTGTGTCTCGACGAAGCCGATGACGACGTCTTCGCCGCGCTGACAACGCCGCTGGGCCTCGGCCAGCATGGTGAAGGTCTTGCCCACGCCCGGCGCGTAGCCGAGGAAGATCTTGTGGTGCCCGCGGTTGCGCAGCGTGCGCAGGGCGACATGCTCGGCCGACTCCGCGGCGCCGGGCGGCGGGGCGGTGTCGCCGGAGGGGCGAGGGGGCGGGTCGGAGCCCGGCGGGTCGGAGCCCGAGGGCGCGTCGGCGCCGGACATCACGGCCCCGCGGTGTGAGCGCCGTCGAGTGCCAGGTTGAGCTGCAGCACGTTCACCGTCGGTTCGCCGAGGAACCCGAGCTCGCGGCCGGCCGTGTGCTTGTCGATCAGGGCGAGCACGGCTGCGACGCTCATGCCGCGGGCCACCGCCACGCGCGGCGCCTGTGCCCGCGCGTTGGCGATCGTGATGTCGGGGTCGAGCCCGCTGGCCGAGGTCGTCACCATGTCGATCGGCACCTGCCCGAACTTCAGGCCGGGGTTGGCGGCGATCTCGGCCTTGACCGACGCCTTCACGCGGTCGGCCAGCGTCCTGTTCGTCGGCCCCAGGTTCGAAAACGACGAGTCCATGGCGTCGTAGCC
>DATIYD010000131.1:0-15957 GCA_035517975.1 Thermoleophilia bacterium
TCCATCTCGAAGATCACGCGCGGGGCGTCCTGGGTCATCTGGTAGACGGCGTCCTGGTCGGCCAGGTAGTCGGAGCCCTTGACCGTGTCGAAGGCGTGCTTTTCGGCGGTGTCGTCGTGACCCTCGGGGTTGTTCGCGAGAGCCGCGTTGATACCCCCCTGGGCGGCGCCCGAGTGGCTGCGCCCCGGGTGGACCTGCGAGAGGATGGCGACGTCGATGCCGGCGCCCTTGGCTTCGACCGCGGCCCGCAGACCGGCCAGGCCGCCGCCGACGATGAGGAGCTGGTGCCTGATCACGGCCGCTCGCTCATCGGCTGATCCAGGGCCACAGGGCCCAGAGGCCGTAGGCGAAGACGGCCGAGCCGAACACCCAGAGCGCGATCGACAGCGCGCGCCGGCCGGCGCGGCTTTCCAGCCAGTAGTCGAGCACGACCATGCGGGCGCCGTTCAGGCCGTGGAAGATAGCCGCCGCCAGCAGGCTGACGTCGATCACGACGAAGAAGGTCGAGCCCAGCCGGTCGCCGATGTTCAGGTAGCTCAGGTGGCCGATGTTGAAGATGTGAGTGGCGACCAGGTGGGTGAGCAGGCCGATGATGAGCACGACCGCCGTGACGCGCTGCAGCAGCCAGGCCCACATGCCGCCGGCACTGTCGGCGATCACCGTGGGGCGCATGCGTCCGGTGACGGGCGGCGACGCGGCCGGCGGGGCCGGCGGCGTCTGGGGCGGACGCTCCACGACGTCGGTGGTCATGTCGCGGCCTCGGTGCTCATATGAGGCCGCCCAGGCCGCCGGCGTGGTGAGCCGCGATGTACGCAAAGGCCTTGAAGGCGAAGAAGCCCAGGCTGATGACGGCCACCGCCATGCAGGCGGCGAAGACGAGCTTGTGGCGGTGGATGCCCAGGCCGAAGTCCATGAGCAGGATACGCACGCCGTTCAGCGCGTGGAACAGGACGGCCCAGACCAGCAGCAGGTCGAGCAGCACGAACAGCGGGTGGTCGAACAGGTCGAAGGCGCTGTTTAAGGTGGAGCGGCCGCCGAGGCGCGCCGTCGAGATCACGCCGATATGGGCGAAGAGGTACACGACGAGCACGATGCCGGCCACCCGAAAGAGCAGCCAGGCCCACATGCCGAGCCCCTTCCAGTTTCCGGCGCCGACGTTGGTCGCGGCAGCGTCGACCGGAGTCACCGATCCCCCCTTGGCTGACATCGAGGATGACGCACGGCGCCATCGTAGCTTGCAAGGCGCCGCGGGCGCAATCAAGTCGGTCGCGGGGGCGGGGACGCTCACGCGTCCTCGCCCCCGCCTCGTGCCTGCGGCTCGCTCGCCACCAGTCAAGCGAGCCGCACGCCCAGCTCTCGCCGCTAGGCGGCCCTGGGCGCGCGCTGGGGCTGCTCTGCCTCCGTGCTCTGCGCGGGCCCGGACGGGATCCGCTCAGGCATGGTGACCGGCAATGCCGCGGCCGGCCGACGCCGCCTGCGGCGCAGGACGAGCAGCACGATGGCGGCGGCTGCCGCGACGACGGCGATGGCGATGCCCGCGACGAGAGCGCCATTCATGCCGCCGGAGTTGGCGGGGCTTGCCGGACCGCCGCCGGCGCCGCCGGCGTCGACCATGGCCCAGGCGGGTGCGGCACTCACGACGAGAGATGCCAGCAGGAACAGCGCTCCGGCCAGCACCCGTGTGGATAGACGCCTCATGATGTCTCCTTCAGCCGACTGTCCGCACTCCGTGGAGCTCAGGTGAGTTCGCGGGGCGCCGGATGACTCTTTGAGTGTGGCCGCGCCGGGGCGAAGACGCGCCACCCGAAGAGGGTGATTTCACCCTGCGTACGAACGTCCGCGTGCGGCCGGCACCGCACGCCGTCGCACGATCCCCGGGCGTCCGTACGAACGTGGACATGCGCCCGCCCGGAAACAGGGTAGACTATGGACCTCATGGAGCGCCGGGAAGTCTGGTCGGCACCGGCGCTTCGCTGCCGCAAGGGCGCTGGAGATGGCAAACGCCGTGCGCGCCCTTTCCTCTCTCGAGGGGCGCCGAGGCCCGAACGGAGGGGAATGTGAGGGCGCCGGACGTGAGTCGCACTTGACCGTCTTCGTCTTCCTCACCGGCGCGCTGACAAGCCTGGCCGCCAGCTTCGTCCTCGTCACGCGGCTGGAGCGACTCGGCGAACGCTTCGGAGCCCCAGAGGCCGTGTTGGGCCTGATCACTGCGCTAGCCGCCGACGCGCCCGAGATCTCCACTGCCCTGGTGGCTCTCCGGCAAGGCCAGCACGACATCGGAGTGGGAGTCGCGCTGGGCTCCAACGTGTTCAACCTCGCGGCGCTGCTCGGACTGAGCTCCCTGGTCGCCGGGCGCATCGCCCTTCATCGCCGCGTCGTCCTGTTTGAGGGCGCCGTCGCGGTCTGGGTGACCCTCCTGTCGATCGCGACGGTGGCCGGAGCCGTCGCACCCACGGAGGCCCTGCTGCTGACGCTCGTGGTGTTTGTGCCCTACGTGGTTGTGTCGGCCGTGCCCCCCCCGGAGCGACACCGTCTTCCGCTTCCCAGACCGTGGCGGACCTGGTTGGCCTCAGCGGTCAACGAAGAGGAACTCGAGCTGCTCGCGGCGATCGACCCGCCCAGAGGTCGCTGGACGGACGCCGCGATCGCGATGATCGCATTGGCCCTCGTAGTCGCGGCGAGCACCGCGATGGAGAGGTCGGCCTCGACACTCGGCGGGCACTGGGGTGTCTCGGCCATCGTGACCGGCGGTGTCGTGCTCGCCGCCGTCACCAGCCTGCCCAACGCCGTGGCGGCCGTGTATCTCGCCTCTCGGGGCAGAGCGTCTGCGACGTTGTCGGAGGCTCTGAACAGCAATGCCCTCAACGCGATCGTGGGGCTGATGATCCCCGCGGTCATCCTTGGCGTCGGGCGCCAGTCCGCGGGAGGGATCGTGACCGCCGGGTGGTACGCGGGCTTAACGGCGCTCACGCTCGCCCTGGCATACGCGAGTCGGGGGCTGGGCCGCCGAGCGGGCGTCGTCATCATCGGCGTGTATCTCATCTTCGTGGTCGTCGTGACGACTCTTTGAGAAAGGCTGTCGAGGCCGGTGCGACCCGCGGCCGCTCTGGAGGCCAAGGTCAGCAACTGCCGGGGCCGCGGTAACAGGCCAGGCGCTCGCCGAACAGCGCAATGCGCCGATCGACCTCGTCGATCAACTCGCTCGCGGTAGACTCCGCGAGCGCCCCGGCGTGGCGCAGGGCATCGATGCGGCGGCGCTGCGCAACGAGAGCGCCGATGCGCTCGACGAGCCACTCCTCGTCCTCATCGACCGGCTCATCCGCGACGGTGGCCATGTCCTCGAGAAGCAAGCCTTCCTGCTCCTCGATCGTTCGCTCCAGGTGAAGTCGTTCGGCCCGCGGCACCAGGCCTTCCTGCTGCAGCCGAGTCAGTTCCTCGTGCGCGCTCACGAAACCGTCCAGCAGGACCTCCTGCCGGCCGCGCAGGGTCGGCTCCCCTCGTTCGAGCCCAAGGCGTCGCGTGAGCCACGGCATGGTCAGCCCCTGACCGACCAGTGACAGCAGCACGACGCCGAACGTCGCGACCTCGAGCGTCGAGCGACCGGGCACGCCGACCGGCACGCTCAGCACGAGTGCGAGCGCGATCGTACCGCGCAGGCCGCCCCACACCAGCACGTGTTGCCAGCTGAATGGCGGACCGGCGTGAAAGACGCGCGCCACCAGACCGTAGCCGTAGACGGTGACCGCGCGAGCGGCGACGACCACGGCGAACGCGATCACGACCAGACCGACATGTGAGCCGATCAGCGTGAGGTGCATGCTGAGACCGATCAGCAGGAAGATGAGCGAATTCGCGACGAAGGCTGCGTACTCCCAGACCGTGCCCATAGTCACGCGCGTGACCGGGCTCATCGTGCGCTGCCTGCCCAGATTGCCGAGAACGATGGCGGCCGTGACGCAAGCCACGACTCCCGACATGCCCAGGACCTGGCCGAGCAGGAACGACCCATAGGCGACGACGGTCGACAGCGTGATCTCGATCAGATGATCGTCGAGGTTGCGGTGGACGAGCGACGCGCCGACGCCGACTGCGAGACCAACGACCAGGCCGCCGACCGCCATCCACAGGAACTTGCCGACCACCCACCCCGGGGTGACGGCGTGACCGTCCACAACGGCTGCAAGCACGATGGCGAACAGAACGGCAGCGGCACCGTCGTTGTAGAGGCTCTCGGCGTCGACCAGCGTCGTAAGGCGCTCCGACACCCCCAAACGGCGAAACAGCTCCGTTACGCTCACCGGGTCGGTGGCGGCGATCAAGGCTCCGAACAACAAGGCGAGCGACCAGGTCAGGCTGCCGAGCAGGTGAACGCCGAGCGCTGTCAGACCGAAGGCGACGAGCACGCCGGGCACCGCCAGCGCCGCGATGCGGCGCCACTGGTCCCGCAAGTGACCAGCCTCGAGGTTGAACGACGCCTCGAAGAGGAGAATAGGCAGGAAGACGTAGAAGACCAGGTCGGACGAGAGATGCACCGTGCCGATGTGCGTGCCAAGCCCGACCGCGAGGCCCACCAGCACGAGGCCGATGGTATAGGGGACCCCAACGCGACGCGCCAGAACGGCGACGGCAGCGGCGATGATCAGAAGCAGGACAAGGGTCTCCTCGACCCTGGGAGCTGACCCCGTCAGGAAGGCTATCGGCATCGGCGTCGGCGCTCAGCCCCTTCAGAACTGTGGGCGCCACGCAGCGCCTTGGCTCGAGTATACCCGCGGGAGCGGGAGTGCCGGCCTACCCCGCGCAGGCGTCGCCTCTCGCCGACGAGCCTCGAGGCGCGGCGGGCGCCGGGGCCGTGAGGCCCCGGCGCCCGCCGCGATCGTTGGACTGTGCTTGCTCTGCGCGGTCCGTTCTCGTCCCGCGCAGGGTGACCGCGCTTACGCGGCCCTGCGGGCCTCGGACTCCTCGCGCGTGCTCATCGAGGAAGGCACCGAGGTGATGCGGCGACGTCGCATCATGCTCGCCACGCCGACGCCGCCGACCACGGCGGTGATCAGGCCGATGGCGCTGAACAGCAGGTAGTAGCCGGCGTACGTGCCGGTGGCCGAGCTCGCGCTCGTCAGCGGGCTGAGGGCCGTCGTCGGCAAACCGATCGCCGACCGCACCGCCGCGCCGCTGTTCAGACCGAAGCCGAGCAGCCCGGCGACACCGAGCGCGCTCAGGATCGTCATCGTCGCGACACTCACGCCCCAGGTCACGATCGCGTGCCACATGCCGTCACCGATGCCCCGCGAGTTGGAGAGCGCGGCCACGACGATACCGCCGAAGAGCAGCGCCACGGCGGCCCAGATGCCGGTCCAGACGGCGATGCTGGTCGCCGAGCCGCTGACCGAGGCGATCGAGGTGAGGTTGCCGAACCCGAAGTTGCCCCAGATGCTCAGGGCGGTCAGGGCGAACTGAAGCGCCACCACGACGAAGGTCGCGGCGAACACGCTGCCCCAGCTGATGCGCGTGATCCAGCTGGGCACCATGCCCGAGCGTGGAAGGTTCGCGGCGTCCATCAGGGTCGGCGAAGCCGACGGGCGATCGTACTCTGCCGGTCTGTCGGCCCGTTGCTCGTACATATCAGGCACCTCCCGATGTCTGAGATTTGCTGTCTTTGCAGGGGAAGCCGTCGGCGACCCCACCTCTTTGGTTACCGATTGGCGCGATTCCTAACGGCCGGCGGCAACCGCCGGCAACGAACGCGCGCCGCTGCGCAGCGTAAGGCGGGGTGGTGACGCACTGAAAGGTGGGGTGGCGGTGCAATGAGAGGTGGGTGGCGGTGCAACGACGGGCGGGGCGGCGGCGCGCCAGAGGTCACAACGAAAGGCGGGGCGGCGGCGCGCCTTGCAGGCGCGCCGCCCCGCCCTGGGTTCACCGGTCGGTCAGGAGCGCGAGCGCACGCGACGGCCGCCGCCCGACCGCGCGCGACGCGTGCGTGCGGCGGCCTGTTTGTCGGCTGCGGCGGCCTCAGGTTCGGCCGTGTCCTTGCCGGCGCGCTCGCCGGCCGGGCGAGCCGCACGCGCGGCCGGCACGGCGGCGACGGCCCCCGGCCGGCGCCGCGCCCGGCGGCCGTTCATCTCGAGACCCATGGCCGTCTTCCAGACCTGCTCGACGCGCTCGACCGGCACGAAACGCATGCCCTTGCGCAACTCCTCTGGCACGTCTTCGAGGTCGGCCTCGTTGCGGGCCGGCATGATGACCGTCGTGATGCCGGCGCGCTGCGCCGCCAGCGTCTTCTCCTTGAGGCCGCCGATGGGCAGCACCTGGCCGGTCAGCGTGACCTCGCCGGTCATGGCCACGTCGGCGCTCACCGGCGTGCCGGTGACGAGCGAAGCGACGGCCGTGGCCATGGTCACGCCGGCGCTGGGGCCGTCTTTGGGGATCGCCCCGGCCGGCACGTGGACGTGGATGTCGTGCTTGGCGAAGTAGTCGTCGGGCAACCCGAGCTCGCCGGAGTGAGCCCGTACGTAGCTCACCGCCGCCTGGGCCGATTCCTTCATGACGTCGCCCAGCTGACCGGTCACCGTGAGGTGCCCGCTGCCCGGCGCCGCCGACGCCTCGACGAAGAGGATGTCGCCGCCGACCGACGTGACCGCCAGGCCGGTGGCCACGCCGGCGTCGGCCGTGCGCCGCTTGGTCTCGGCGAACACGCGCGGCCGGCCGAGGAGCTCGCGCACGCGCCTGGGGCCGACCTTGAAGCGGCGCCGGGCGGCGCCGTTCTCGGCCACCATGCGGGCCAGTTTGCGGCAGATCGAGCCGAGCTCGCGCTCGAGGTTGCGCACGCCGGCCTCGACCGTGTACGAGGTGATGACCTCGCGGATGGCGGCGTCGTCGAAGGTCACCTGACTGGGACGCAGCCCGTTGGCGGCGACCTGCTTGGGCACGAGGTAGTTGCGCGCGATGTGCAGCTTCTCCTCGATCGTGTAGCCGGCCAGCGGGATGATCTCCATGCGGTCGCGCAGCGGTGCCGGGATGGGCTCGAGCTGGTTGGCCGTGGTGATGAACAGGACCTTCGACAGATCGAAGGGCAGGTCGAGGTAGTGGTCGCGGAACGTGTTGTTCTGCTCGGGGTCGAGCACCTCGAGCAGGGCACTCGACGGGTCGCCGCGCCAGTCGGCGCCCACCTTGTCGATCTCGTCGATCATGAACAGCGGGTTGTCGGTGCCGGCATCGCGCATGGCGCGGATGATGATGCCGGGCATCGCCCCCACGTAGGTGCGCCGGTGGCCGCGGATCTCGGCCTCGTCGCGCACACCGCCCACGCTGATGCGCTCGAACTTGCGACCCATCGACTCGGCGATCGAGCGCCCGAGCGAGGTCTTGCCCACGCCGGGCGGGCCCACGAAACAGATGATCGGGCCGTGGAGGTCGCTCTTGAGCTTGCGCACGGCGAGGTACTCGAGGATGCGGTCCTTGACCTTGTCGAGGTCGTAGTGATCGCGGTCGAGGATCTCGCGGGCGTGCTTGATGTCGAGGTTGTCGTCGCTCGAGATGCCCCAGGGCAGCGTCACGATCCAGTCGAGGTAGGTGCGGATGACAGGGTACTCGGCGCTGGCCGGCTGGATCTGGCCGAGGCGCTCGAGCTCGTGCTCGGCAGTCTTGCGCACGTCGTCGGGCAGGGCGAGCTGGTCGAGCCTGGTACGCAGCTCGTTGACCTCGGCCTCCTGCTCGTTGGTCTCGCCGAGCTCCTGCTGGATCGCCTTGAGCTGCTGGCGCAGGAAGTACTCGCGCTGCGTCTTGTCGATCTCGGAGCGCACGTCGGACTGGATCTTGGAGCCCAGCTCGAGCACCTCGAGCTCGCGCGCCAGCGTGCGCGTCAGCTTGCGCAGCCGCTGCTCGACATCGGCCTCTTCGAGCAGCTCCTGCTTGTCTTCGGTCTTGATGCGCATGGTGCTCGCCACGAGGAACGCCAGGGCGCCCGGCTCTTCGACGTTGGCGGCCGCCATCTCGAGCTCCTCGGGCAGGTAGGGCACGAGCGAGACGATGCGCGAGAAGACGGAGAGCAGGTTGGCGCGCAGGGCGTCGACCTCTTTGCTCTCGACGACCACATCTTCGACCTTCTCGATCGTCGCCCTCAGGTAGGGCTCCTCGGCGGTGTAGCCGGTGATACGCACGCGCTGCAGGCCCTGCACCAGGATGCGCATGGTGTTGTCGGGCAGCTTGACCATCTTGTGGGCCAGGGCGACCGTGCCGACCTGATAGAGCAGGTCGGGACCGGGCGTCTCGACCTCGGCGTCTTTGGACGCCACCAGCACGAGCAGCCGGTCGGCCGCCAGCACCTCGTCGATCAGCCGGATGGAGCGTTCCTGGCCGACCGTCAGCGGGATCATCGTGTCGGGGAACACCACCGTGTCGCGCAGCGGCAGGACGGGCAGCTCGCCGGGCAGCTCGTTCTCGTCAGGCACCTTCACCTCGACCTCATCGGGCTCGCTCACGACTCACCCCCGATCCTGATCTCGATGCGCTGTTTGCCGGGCTCGTGGGCGACCAGCGGAAGCCGCACCTCGAGCACGCCGGCCTCGTAGGTGGCCTGCGTGTCGTCGACAGCGACGTCGACGGCCAGCCGGATCTGGCGCTCGAAGTCGCCGTAGTCCATCTCGACCTGCTGGTAGACACGGTGCTCGCCGCCGGGGAACGTCCGCCGCCCGCGAACGAGCACCTTGCGGGGCTCGACCTCGAGCCGGATGTCCTCGCGTGACAGACCGGGCAGCTCGAAACGCACTACAAGCTCGCGCGACTTCTCCTCGAAGTAGACGTCGGCGAGCGGCACGAACCCCGCCCGGCTCGAATACTGCGCGCTGCGACTGATGCAGGCGTTGTCGAAGGTGCGCAGCACTTCACGGTGCAACTTGTCTCGGTCCACGAAACGACTCCTTGTGCGCGGCCCCGCGGGCCGGAAACCTCTCCCGCGCGGTTGTCATCTACCCGCGCCCGAGGGCGGCGTAACGGCCGGACCAGCGAAGGGGTGAGTGCGACGCGACCGGCCCGACTCCGGGCGCCCTACCACTGCCCGGGCCGACCCGACTCCGGGCGGCTTACCCGACTGCCCGAGCCGGCTCGTCGCCGGCCAGGCCGGCGAGTCGCTCGGAGAGCTCCCAGAAGGCCCTGCGCAGCTCGCGGCTGTAGCTCGCCGGCGATGAGGTCGTCGGGTGCTCATCGACGAAGTAGGCGCCGCTCATGGTCGCCACCGCGGGCGACGTGGCGAGGTAGATCGGGGTGCGGGCCCCGTCGATCGGGGGCGCCCCGCCGCTTGGTCGAAAGCCGGCGTGAAGCAGCTTGGTCGACACCGCACCGGGGTGCAGGGCGTTGACCGTGACCGCGCTGCCGCGCAGGCGTTCGGCGAGCTCGTAGGTGAAGAGCAGGTTGCCGAGCTTCGAGAGCGCGTAGGCTCCGTAGCCGTCGTAGCGGCGGGCGCCCTGCAGGTCGTTCAGGTCGACCGCGGCCCGCTGGTGCACGCCGGAGCTCACCACGACGATGCGCGCCGGCGCCGCGGCGAGTACCAGGTCGAGCAGCAGGTTGGTGAGCAGGAACGGTGCGAGGTGGTTGACCTGGAAGGTCGTCTCGAGGCCGTCCTCGGTGAGGTGGCGGCGTTCCTGATAGACGCCGGCGTTGTCGACCAGGACGTGGAGACGGTCGGTGAGGCGGTGCACCTGGTCGGCCAGGGCGCGGACCTGGTCGAGCGATTGGAAGTCGGCGAGCACGATCTCGACCTGCTCGTTGCCGGTCGACGAGACGATGTCGTTCCGCGCGGCCTGGGCGCGGCCGGCGTCGCGGCCGTGCAGCAGCACGCAAGCACCGTGACGCGCGAGGCCGCGCGCCGTCTCTTTGCCGATGCCGTCGGTCGCGCCGGTGACCATGACCGTGCGCCCGCGGATGGTCCAGGGCTCGCTCAAACGACTGCCTCTCGGGGCTTCGCCGGTCGTAGGCGCTCGATGCCCGCGACGCACGCCCGGCAAACGGTGACGGGCAGCGCCGACAGCGGGACGCGGCGGAACGGCGGCATCCGCGTCCTTGCCGGGTGGCCTTGCCCGGCCGGCGCCGTCGGGGGGTGAGGACTCGGGCTCACGCTTCGCGACCGTTGCGCCGCGTTTCGAGCGCAGCGGCCTGGTCCGCTCAGAGTTCGCCCTCCGCCCTCACCCCCCGCCTGCGCCGTCCACCTCGAGGCCGCCTTTGCTCAACAGCGGCGGCCGGTGCCCCGCGGCCCCTCCACCCACCCCCTGCCAGCCTTGTGACACGTGCCGCGAGGCACCGACGCCGACGGGGCATGAGCGGCCCGGCGACCCGGCCAGTGAATCATGACCGGCCGTCGGCCCCGAGATGACGACCGCCGCTCGCGGCTCACCATGCCCTCTCGCGAGCGTGAACGTTCCGACCGGCGGCACATGCGCCGCTCGCCGCCCGCGTTTCGAGGGCCGGCTCGGCGAAGCCCCAGCCGGCCCTGGCCTCCCCCCCAATCGACGCGGCATGCCGCCCTTGCCGGCGGCGGCGGGGCGAGGGCGGAGGGCGAACTCTGAGCGGACCGGGCGCCCGCAGCCGAAACGCGGCGTACCGGTCGCGAAGGGTGAGCCCGAGCCCTCGCCCCGCCGCCGCCGGCCGGCGCCGATGCGCCGGCGCGCCTCGCGCTCGGGCTGGCAATGTCCCCCGGACGAGTTACGATAGGGCCGATGCAGTTAGCGTTCACGACCGTCGATGAGCTGGTCGCTCTTCTCGAGCAGGCCGGCGAGCCACTGGACTATCGCGAGGTCTGGCCCCGGCTCTTCCCCGTGGCCAACTGTCCGCCCGAGCTCATGCGCACCCTGGTCTCCGACATCGTGCGCGACGACGAGCGTCTGAGCTGGGACGGACCCTTCCACGTAGGCCTCGAGCAGTGGCGCGCCC
Source organism: Thermoleophilia bacterium (assembly GCA_035517975.1). Classification (GTDB taxonomy): domain Bacteria; phylum Actinomycetota; class Thermoleophilia; order UBA2241; family UBA2241; genus Bog-752. The sequence goes on from DATIYD010000131.1 coordinate 10,918, forward strand.
GCCGCCGCGACCTCGCGGACGTCGCTTTCACCGTGGTCGACCTCGAGACCACAGGCGGCACCCCGGGCTTCACCAAGATCACCGAGATCGGCGCCGTGCGCCTCGAGGGCGGCTGCCAGGTGGCGACCTTCTCGCAGCTCGTCGACCCGCGTCAGCCGGTGCCGGCCAAGATCACCGACATCACCGGCATCAGCGCCGCGATGCTCGTCGGCCAGCCCCCGATCGAAGAGGTCCTGCCGCGGTTTCTCGAGTTCTCGGCCGACTCGGTGCTGGTGGCTCACAACGCCCGCTTCGACCTCGGCTTTCTCGACTACGAGCTCAGCGTGCTCATGCGACGCACCTTCCCGCGGCCGACGCTCGACACGCTGCGCCTGGCGCGCCGCGTGCTTTCGCCCATGCGCTGCTCGCTCGCCGCCCTGGCCGAGCGCTTCGACACCGAGGTCAAGCCGCGTCACCGCGCCCTCGACGATGCGCTCGCGACGGCCGAGATCCTCCTCATCCTGCTGGCCCGCGCCCAGGAGCAGGGTGTGGCCACCCTCGAAGAGGTCGTGCGCCTCTGCGAGCCGGGCGCGCGGCGCAACTACCACAAGATCGTGCTCACCGAGGGCCTGCCGACCCGGCCCGGCGTCTACATCATGCGCGACGCGCGCGGCCACGAGCTCTACATCGGCAAGGCCGAGAACCTGCGCCGCCGCGCGCGCGACCACTTCCTGCAGCGGCAGGCCTACGGCGCCCGACAGGCGCTCGAGCTGCTCGACCGTTTCGACGTGCTCGAGACGGGCTCCGAGTTCGCCGCCCTGCTGCTCGAGGCGCGCCTCATCGGCAAGCACCGGCCGCCCTACAACCAGCACGGCACGCGCGTGTCGAGCTACCACTACGTCAAGCTCACCACCGACCCGTACCCGCGCCTCTACGCCACACCGAACCGGCGCGACGACGGCGCCCTGTACGCCGGGCCCTTCCGGCGGGCGAGCTTCGCCCGCCGCCTCGTCGACCTGCTGAACGCGATCTACCCGCTGCGCACCTGCGTGCGCCTGCTCGACAAGGCAGACGAGACGCGGGCCTGCCTGCGCCACGACATCGGCGCCTGCCTCGCGCCCTGCCGCGGCCTTCTGAACGGCGAGTACGGCGACATCGTCGCCCAGGTCAGCAGGGTGCTCGAAGGCGACGGCCGCGAGCTCGACCGCGAGCTCGACCGCCGCCAGGCTGAGCTCGTCGCCGAGCTCGCCTTCGAACAGGCCGCACGCCTGCAGTCGTGGCGTGAGACGCTCGAGCAGGCGCTGCGCACCATCGGCCGGTTGCGGGGGGCCTGCCACACCTGGGCGCTGCTGCTCTACCCCGCCCGCCAGCCCGGCCGCGTCACCGTCTACAGCGTCGCCGGCGGCAGCATCGTCGACGAGCGCGCCCTGCGGCCCGACGAGCTCACCCCCGAGCTCGCCCGCGACATCGTCGCCGCTATCTACGCGGCCGATCCGCCGGCGCCGCCCCTGCCCGTCGACACGATCGACGAGATCCTCCTGGTCTCGAGCTGGCTGCGGCACCACCGCCAGGCGGTCAACGTGGTCGCCCTCCCCGCCCCCGACGCGCCGGCGGCGTTGCGCGAGGCCGCGGTCGGCGAGCTCGCACGCCGCCTGCCGATGTGCGCCGGCACGACGTCACAGACGAGTTCCGACGCCGTGCCCGGCCAGGCGTCGCTGCCCATCGACGCCCCAGCGGGGCGCTGACCCGGCGCGTCCGCGCGGCGCCGCTGCCTCGACTTCGTCTCGCGCCGCTGGCCGACGCGGCTCGCGCTGCCGCCTTCGATTCGCCTCACGCCGCTGCCTCGACCCGCCCGCCACGTGACGCTTGACACGAACGTCTGTTCGCCCTACGCTGCCCGCCACCCCCCGGAAACGTGGCCCGAAGGAGCAGCACTGGCGCCCGATCTTCCCGCCCAAGTCGCCGTGGTATGGCATCCGCTCACCCGCGCGCCCCGAGCCTTCGTCTGGCGGCGGCGGCGCTGGCGCGTCGAACGCGTGCTGCAACGCTGGTCGATCGACACCGGCTGGTGGGACGACGACGTCCGCGTCGACCGGCGCTACCTGCGTGTCGTGGCCGAGGGCCGCGTCTTCGACCTCTACTTCGACAGGCGCCGTCACCGCTGGTATCTCGAACGGGCTCTCTAGACGGTTCGATCGACTGGTCGTCACCGCTCAGGCTGGCGCGACGACGTTGCGCGCGCCACTCCGGGCGACGGCCCCCCAGCCCGGGTTGTAGCATGAAGGCGCGCGACCGCCGGGGAGCGGCGCGGCGAGCGACTCGAGAGGGACCGATGGATCGACCGGCAAGCGTGCTGTGGCCCGACGAGGCGATCGAGGCCATGCGCCGCGCCGCTCGCGAGATCCTCGCTCGCGTGGGCGTACGGGTCGACTCGCCGCGAGCGGTGACCGCCCTCGAGGCGGCGGGCTGCGCGCCCGGCGCCGCCGGGCGCGTGCTCGTGCCCGCCGCCGTCGTCGACGCCGCCCTTCAGGCGCTGCCGACCGAGTTCACCCTGCTGGCGCGCGATCCGGCTCGTGCGGTGCCTGTCTCCCCCGCGCCCACCGCCACCTTCGTGCACAACAGCGGCGAAGACCCCAACGTGGCCGACCCCCTGAGCGGGCGATCGCGGCCGGCCGTCATGGCCGACCAGGCGCTGGCCGCGCGCGTCATGCATCGCCTGCGCTATCCGCAGACCGTGAACTCGCTCTTCTGGCCGTCCGACGTGCCGGCCGAGTTACAGCCGCTGTACTCGTACCTGGCGCTCGCCCTCGAGACCGACAAGCATCTGGGTTCGCCCTGCATCGACTACGGCTGGCAGCTCGCGCCGCTCTGCGCCATGGCCGCCATCGGGGCGACCTGCCAGCCGTAGTCGATGCAGGGCGAGCCCAGGTGCTTGTCGGTCTCGAGGGCGAGGGCGAGGTACGAGTAGAGGGGCTGCAGCTCGGCCGGCACGTCGGACGGCCAGAACAGCGAGTTCACCGTCTGCGGGTAGCGCAGGCGGTGCATGACGCGCGCGGCCAGCGTCTGGTCGGCCATCACGGCCGGGCGCGAGCGCCCGGTCTGGGGATCGGCCACGTTGGGGTCTTCGCCGCTGTTGTGCACGAAGGTGGCGCTCGGCGCGGGGGAGACCGGCACTGCGCGCGCCGGGTCGCGCGCCAGCAGGACGAACTCGCCCGGCAGGGCCTCGAGGGCCGCGTCGACCGCGGCGGCGGGCATGAGCACGCGCCCGGCCGCGCCGGGCGCGCAGCCCGCCGCCTCGAGGGCGGTCACCGCCCGCGGCGAGTCGACCCGTACTCCCACACGGGCGAGGATCTCGCGGGCGGCGCGGCGCATGGCTTCGATCGCCTCGTCGGGCCACAGCACGCTTGCCGGTCGGTCCATCGGTCCCTTTCGAGCCTCGCTCACGCGCCGCTCCCCGGCGGTCGCGCGCCCTCATGCTACAACCCGGGCGGGGGGCCCGTCGCCCGGCGACGACGCGGTCGATCGGTCCTAGAGGGCCCGTTCGAGGAACCAGCGGCGGCGGCGCCGGTCGAAGCAGAGATCGAAGACCCGGCCCTCGGCGACGACGCGCAGGTACCGCCGGTCGACGCGGATCTCGTCGTTCCACCAGCCGGTGTCGATCGACCAGCGCTGGAGCACGCGCTCGACCCGCCAGCGCCGCCGGCGCCAGACGAAAGCCCGGGGAGCGCGGGTGAGCGGGTGCCACACGACGGTGACGGGGGCGGGAAGATCGGGCGCCAGCGCTCCTCCTTGGGCCGCTCGTTCAGAGGGTGGCGGGCAGCGTAAGACGAACAGGTGTTCGTGTCAAGCGTCACGCGGCGGGGCGGGCGTGCGTCGCGCGGCGGGGCGGGCGAGCGTCGCGCAGGTGCGCGACGAAGCGGAGGTCAGCGACTCGCGGGGGCGTCGACCGGCAGCGTCGCCTGGTCGGGCGGGGCGTCGGAGCCGGCCGGCGAAGCCGTGCCGGCGCACATCGGCAGGCGGCGCGCGAGCTCGCCGACCGCGGCCTCGCGCAGCGCGTCGGGCGCTTCGGGAGCCGGGAGGGCGACCACGTTGACCGCCTGGCGGTGGTGGCGCAGCCAGCTCGAGACCAGGAGGATCTCGTCGATGGTGTCGGTCGGCAGGGGCGGCGCCGGCGGATGGGCCGCATAGACCCCGGCGACGATGTCGCGGGCGAGCTCGGAGGTGAGCTCATCGGGACGCAGGGCGCGCTCGTCGACGATGCTGCCCGCCGCGACGCTGTAGACGGTGACCCGGCCGGGCTGGCGCGCGGGGTAGAGCAGCAGCGCCCAGGTGCGGCAGGCCGACCGCAATCTGCCGATCGTGCGCAGCGCCTGCTCGAGCGTCTCGCGCCACGACTGCAGCCGCGCCGCCTGTTCGAAGGCGAGATCGGCGACGAGCTCGGCCTGGCGGCGGTCGAGCTCGCGGTCGAGCTCGCGGCCGTCGCCCTCGAGCACCCGGCTCACCTGGGCGACGACGTCGCCGTACTCGCCGTTCAGCGAGCCGCGGCACGGGGCCAGGCAGGCGCCGATGTCGTGGCGCAGGCAGGCCCGGGTACCGTCGGGCGTGTCGACCAGGCGCACGCAGGTGCGCAACGGGTAGATCGCGTTCAGCAGGTCGACGAGGCGCCGGGAGAAGCTCGCCCTGCGGAAGGGCCCGGCGTAGAGCGCGCCGTCGTCGCGCCGGTTCGGCGTGGCGTAGAGGCGCGGGTACGGGTCGGTGGTGAGCTTGACGTAGTGGTAGCTCGACACGCGCGTGCCGTGCTGGTTGTACGGCGGCCGGTGCTTGCCGATGAGCCGCGCCTCGAGCAGCAGGGCGGCGAACTCGGAGCCGGTCTCGAGCACGTCGAAGCGGTCGAGCAGTTCGAGCGCCTGACGGGCGCCATAGGCCTGGCGTTGCAGGAAGTGGTCGCGCGCGCGGCGGCGCAGGTTCTCGGCCTTGCCGATGTAGAGCTCGTGGCCGCGCGCGTCGCGCATGATGTAGACGCCGGGCCGGGTCGGCAGACCCTCGGTGAGCACGATCTTG
>DATIYD010000132.1:0-5954 GCA_035517975.1 Thermoleophilia bacterium
GACGCCCCGGTTGAGGTCGTCGATGACCCCCATGCCGCTCCAGCCGCCGGCGAACATGGCGCTCATGACCACGATGCCGGGCGTGAGGAAGGTGATGTACGAGTTCGTCGTGAAGCCGGGGATCTCGACGACCTTCTTGAAGAGAGCGCCGAAGAGCAGCAGGTAGATGATCGGCTGCGCCAGCGAGAGGACCACATACCACGGCTGGCGCAGGAAGTTGCGCACCTGACGGATCGTCAGGAAGACGGTGTGCCGCAGGGCTGTCATCGGGTCACCTCCGCCCGGTCGGCCTCTTCGAACCGCCGGCCCGTGTACTTGAGATAGACATCGTCGAGCGACGGACGAGCGACCGTGACCGAGACCACGGGCACCCCCTGTGCTTCGAGCGCCTGCAGCATGACCGGCACGGCGCGCGCGCCATTGTCGGCGCGGGCGTGGAGCAGCCGGCCGTCCTCGACCGTCACGTCGCGCACGTCGCCGATATGGGCGAGGGCCGCCGTGACGCGGCCGTTGGTCTCGGCGGCATCGAGCTCGAGGTGCACGGCATCGCCGTGCAGCTCGCTCTTGAGCGCATCCGGCGTGCCTTGGGCCACGATCCTGCCGCGGTCGACGATGGCCACGCGCGCCGCCAGGCGATCGGCCTCTTCGAGGTAGTGCGTGGTGAGCAGGATGGTCAGACCCTCCTCGCCGGCGAGGCGCTCGATCTCCGTCCACATGTCGGCGCGGGCCTCGGGGTCAAGACCGGTCGTCGGCTCGTCCAAGAACAGCACCCGGGGGCTGTGGATGAGGCCGATGGCGACATCGAGCTTGCGCTGCATGCCGCCGGAGTAGGTCCGCGTCACACGGCGAGCCGCGTCGGCCAGGCCGAAGCGCTCGAGCATGGTGTCGACACGCCGCTCGAGCTCGCCGCCGCCCATGCCGTAGAGGCGGCCCTGCAGCAGCAGGTTCTCGCGCCCGGTCGCCTGCACGTCGACGCCCGACTTCTGGGCGACGCAGCCGATCGCGCGGCGCACCTTGTCGGGATGGCGCAGCGCGTCGATGCCGGCCACCTCGGCCGCGCCGCTGTCGGGTCGCGAGAGGGTCGTCAGGATCTTCACCGTGGTCGACTTGCCGGCCCCGTTGGGTCCGACCAGGCCGAACACGCTGCCGGCGGCCACCTCGAAGCTCACGCCGTCGAGGGCCCGCACCCCTTTGGGGAAGGTCTTCACCAGCTCCTGCGCGCGGATCGCGTTCTCACTCATCTGTCCCAAACCACCCCTTTGTCCCGTGACGGCCGTCCGCGGGCCGCTCGCGAGGTTTGACTCTGTCGGTGAACCTGCACAGTTTAGTTCCAGAACATTTTGATTGTCAAACCTTTCATCTGTGGTATAGTATCCGACAAGGAACCAAGCGGCGTGGGTCGAACGCCCGACTGGCGCTATCTCCCCCACGAGGCGACGGCATGGCAGAGAACACCAACGAACTGATCGACGAGGTCGGCGGCGAGCTCGGCGAGCTGCGCCGCGCGGCCGATCGACTCGACGAAGCGGTGGCGACTCAGTTCGGTGTGAACCGCACCGACCTGCGCTGCCTGGGTATCCTCTACCGGCGCGGCCGGGTCACGGCCGGCGAGCTCGCCGAGGCGAGCGGTCTGACGCCGGGCGCGATCACCACGGCCCTCGATCGCATGGAGCGCGGCGGCTTTGCCAACCGCGTGCCCGACCCCACCGATCGGCGGCGCGTGCTGGTCACCTCGACGGCGGCGACGCGCGACCTCGGCGCGCGCCTCTACGGCGAGGTCGAGCTCGCCGGCCGGGCGCAACTCGAGCAGCTCACGCCCGACCACGTCGAGGTCATCCGCGACTATCTGCGCGGCATCCGCCACTTCTACGAGGGGCTGGTCGAGGGCATGCAGAGTCCGGCCCGCGAGGCGGACGCCGCCCAGGACTCCGGCGTTGCGGGCAGCGACGCGAGCGCCCCCTTGGCCGGCGTCTCGCTGGGCAGGCTGGAGCTCATCAAGGGCGCCGCCAAGGTGACGATCCGCGGCGACGCCACGCTGCACGAGCTCTATCGCGGTCACTTCGACACCCCGCCCGAGATCAAGGTCGACGGGGGCACTGTGACGATCGGCCAGAAGCGCCGCTTCCTGCCCTTCGACTGGCGTGGCGCCAAGTCGGAGGTGCGGCTCAACCCGGCCGTGCCGTGGGAGATCGTGCTCAAGGGCGGCATGTGGAAGCTCTCGGCCGACTTTCGCGACATGGAGCTGCGGTACCTCGAGGTCGACAGCGGCGCGAGCGACGTCGAGGTCTGGTTGCCGGCGCCGGCGGGAGCGGTGTCCATCCGCGTCTCGGGCGGCGCCAGCAAGGTGCGTCTCCACCGGCCGGCCGGCGCCGCCTTGCGGGCAGAGGTCAGCGGCGGAGCGAGCCAGCTCGTGCTCGACGGTCACGCCCAGCACGCCGCGAGCGGACGCAGCCGCGTCGAGACGCCGGGCTTCGCGAGCGCGACCGACGGCTACGACGTGCGCTTCAGCGGCGGCGCCAGCCAGCTCGTCGTCGACGTCGTCTCGTCTTCGTCGTCGCCGCTCAGACCGGCGTGACGAACGTCACGCCGGCCGGGCGTCGCGCTCCCGGTCGTGCACACCGAGCGGCAGGCGCAGCGCGACGGTCGTGCCGACCCCCCGCTCGCTCTCGACCGTGATCACGCCCCCGTGGCGCTCGACGATCCGGCGTGCGATGGCCAGGCCCAAGCCGCTGCCGGCGCCGGTGCGCGAGCGCGACGAGTCCGACCGGTAGACGCGGTCGAAGACGTGGTCGAGATCGGCCGCCGCGATGCCGGCGCCGCTGTCGGCCACCCGCAGGAGCGCCGCGTCGCCGGTGACCGTGAGCGTCAGGTCCACCTCGTCGCCCGCGGCCGAGTGCTCGATGGCGTTGCGCACCACGTTGCGCAGGGTGCGTTCGAGGTGGGCGGCGTCGGCCATGGTGCCCATCGCGTCGGCGGTGCGCCGCACGAGCGCCGCCAGGTCGACCTGAGCGAAGCGTAGCTGCTACGCCCTCACCGCAGCGACCGGCGCCAGGAAGTCGGTGTGGTCTCGCGCCCGCTTGTAGGGCGAGTCCATCTCGAGCACGCCGCCCGGAAACTCGTAGTCGTTCATGAGCCGCACGAAGTCGTCGGCCGCGAACGACTGGGGCACGTGCACGCCGCTCTCGGGGTTGTCCCGGTAGCCCTGCAGCTTGCCCGTGGCCAGCAGCTCGAGGGCGATGTTGGCCGTGAACGCGGTCTGCGCGACGACCGCCTGCGTGCCGTACCTGGCCACGCACTCCTCGTTGTCGGCGACCTGGTAGAGGTAGACCTGGCGCTCGAGGCCGTCCTTGCGGCCTTTCACCCAGGTGCCGGCGCAGGTCTGACCGACGTACTTCTGGCCGATCTCGTTGGGGTCGGGCGCCGCCGCCTCGATCACGTCGCGCGGGGCGACCTCGACGCCTTTCACCCTGATCGGCGTGGAGAGGTGCATGTTGACCGACTTGAAGACCTCCATCGCCTCGATGAACTCATCGCCGAGCGCGTACTTGAAGGTCGCCTTCTTGACGCCTTTGAGCAGATCGTGGGTGCGCCCGATGGCGATCACCTCTTCGTGCTCGACGTGGGCCACCTCGACCCAGCCGATGCCCTCGGGCAAGAAGAACGGCTCGGGGTCGGAGAGCGGCGGCACGGTGTAGAAGCCGCGTTCGAGCTCCCAGCAGACGGCCGGGTTGGTGCACTCCTCGATCGTCATCCAGATCGAGAAGCCGAAGCTAATGCCCGTCGCCCCCGGGATCGTAAGGTTGGCGCCGTCGCGGATGCCGATCTCGTCGATCTCGTCGAAGAAGTGATCGGCGGCATAGCGGCAGAGCCAGTCGGCCATGCCCGGCTCGACACCCCAGCCGGCGAGAGCCAGCTTGCCGATGCGGTCGAACTCGGGCGCCAGAGCGAACTCCTCCTCGCCGAGCTTGCGCGCGCCGCACTGGTTGAAGGGGTCGGTCGGATGCGGCTCGGAGAGCGAGGTCGACGCGTCGAGGTGGTGGATGCCGGCCTTGAGCGCCGCGTCGAGCGTGAACAGGTTGTACTTGACGGGCAGGAGGCTCAGCAGGATGTCGGCGTCGTGTTTCCTGGCGAGCGCCACCACGGCCGCGACGTCGGCGGCGTCGACCTGCTCGGCTGGAAACCGGCGGGCGTCGCCGAGCCGGGCGGCGCAGGCCTGCGCCTTGGCGAGATCGTAGTCGGCCATCACCATCGACTCGATCAGTTCGCCGCGCGGGTCGCGCCGCTTGAAGATGGCGGCGATCGATTCGCCGACGCCGCCGCTGCCGACACACAGGATCTTCATGTCCGATCACTCCGTTCCCGGTCTGGAGGAGGGACCGCCCCCCTCACTGTGGTCACGCACGTGCGGTCATCCGCTAGGAGTCGAAGCCGAGGCCCAGCCGGTCGAGCGTGCGCAGCCAGGCGTTCCGTCGCCCTTCGTGAGCGTCCGCGCTGCCGAGCGACCACGACGTCAGACCGACGATCCCGGCGCGAAGCGGCTCGGGCGGCCAGGGGACGGGCTTGGTCGTCGTCAGCCTCAGTCCGGTGCGCTCGCCCTTGCGACCGTCGAGCAGGTCGAGCGCTACGAGCGCGCCGAAACGCGCCTCGCCCACGCCCATCCCGGTGTAGCCGAGCGCGTAGGCCACCCGGCCACCGTAAGCCGTCCCCCAGAACTCGAACAGGCGGGTGCACGTGTCGATCACGCCGGCCCACGCGTGGGTGAAGCGCAGGCCGTCGAGCTGAGGGAACGTCTCGAAGAAGTGCACCGCGAGCTTCTGGAACGTCGCGGGACGGCGCTCGAGCTCGGGACTGATCGCGCCGCCGAAGTGGTAGACGGCGTCGTAGCCGCCCCAGAGGATGCGGCCGTCAGCGGTGCGCCGGTAGTAGTGGAAGCGGTTGCCGGCGTCGGCCACGCCCTGGTACCGGCGCCAGCCGACCTCCTGCCATTGCGCGTCGCCCAAGGGCTCGGTCATGAGCGCGTGATCGTAGACCGGCACCACGCGCCGGCGCATGGCGCCGAGCAGCGCCGGAAAGGCGTTGGTCGCCAGCATCACGCGGCCGGCCCCGAGGGCGCCGCCCGGGGTCCGCAGGACGAGAGCGGCGCTCGTCGGCTCCAGGGCCTCGACCCGCGTGTGTTCGAAGATCCGGACACCCAGGCCGCGGGCGGCTCGCGCCAGTCCCCAGGCCAGCCTTGCGGGGTCGACCATGGCGCAGCGCCCCTTCTTCCAGAGGCCGGCCAGATAGGTCGGCGAGGCGATCTCGGCCTGCATGGCCCGCGCGTCGAGCCACTGCACCTCGCGGCCGCGAGCGATCATCTGGTCGCGCGTCTCGGCCAGCTCATCGACCTGCCACGACGCCACGGCAGCGTCGATCTCGCCGACGCGCCGCCAGTCGCAATCGATGGCGTAGCGCTCGACGGCGCGCTCGATATCGTCGAGGTTGGCGAGGCCCAGGCTCTCGAGCCGGTCGATCTCGCCGGGGAAGTGGCTGAGGCCATGGCCCAGACCGTGGGTGAGCGTCGCCATGCAGAAGCCGCCGTTACGGCCCGAGGCCTGCCCACCGACGCGTCCGGCCTCGAGGACCACGACGCCGCGGCCCGGGTCGCGTTCCTTGGCGAGCAGAGCCGTCCACAGGCCGGTGAAGCCACCCCCGACGACGGCGAGGTCGCAGGCATGGAGTCCGTCGAGCGGCGGCCCGGGTTCGGGCGCCAGGGGATCGTCGAGCCAGAACGGCGTGGGCAACGCGTCGGCGAGGGCGCGCCGCGCAGCCGCGGGATCGGCTCGAGGAGCCGTGACCAGGGTCATCGTCCACCTCCCACCGGGAGCCTCCTAAAGAAATAGGCGGTCTCAACGCAGGCTAGACGATGATCAGCCGATGTTCAACGATGAGGTACAAGACGCGCGGGGGCGGGGGGG
>DATIYD010000133.1:0-7260 GCA_035517975.1 Thermoleophilia bacterium
CCCCCCCCCCCCCCGCCGCCGCTTTTGGCGTCTGGCCCTTGAGGAGCGCCCCCGAGCGGTCGATATACTGGGGCTGATGGATCGCCCGCCCGCAGCTTCGTCCGCCCCGTCAGGCGCCTGGCCGTCGCGGCGCACCCTCGCCGCCCTGCTCGTGCTGCTGGCCGCGACGATCGCGGTGAGCTACTGGGTCGAGATCGTCTCGCACGCCTTCAACGACGTCGACCCCATCGTCCACGTGCCCAACTACGACTTCTTCCAGTACTACGCCGGCGGGCACAACTGGAACATGGGTCTCGACCCCTACGTCAACCATCCGGGGGTGCCGGGCGCCATCGTGCACCCGCGGTTCGACACCCACCAGATCTCGGGCTTCATCTATCCGCCGACGCTGCTGCCGGTCTACGGGGCGCTCGCCCACTACTCCTACGACGACGCGCGCCGCGCCTGGCTGGCGATCACGCTGAGCGCCTTCGCCCTGCTCGTGGCCGTGGCCGTGTGGGTAACGCCCGGCCGACGCCTCGAGGTGCTGGGCGTCACCGCGCTGCTCACGGTGGCCTCGTATCCGTTCATCTACCACGTGCACAACGGGCAGGTCGACATGATCTCGTCGGCGCTCGCCGTCTCCGGCTTTCTGCTGTACCCGCGCTGGCGCGGCTGGCCGGCGGCCGCGTTGCTCGCGCTCGCCATAGCGACCAAGGTGACGCCTGTGCTGCTCCTGGCGGTGATGGTCGTCTACTTCCGCGATTGGCGTCTGGTGCTGAAGACGCTCGCCTGCGGTCTCGTGCTGTTCGCCGGCTCGCTCGCCTGGGTGCACCTCGCGCTCTACCGCGTGTTCCTGTTCACCACCCTGCCCTCGATCGCCGTCTCCGACCCGTCGCGGTTCAACCAGACCGTACTACGCTTCTGGTGGAAGGACCCGCACGTGCTGAAGATCGTCTCGGCGCTCGGCTACCTGGCGCTGCTGTTCCTGGTGTACGTGGTGAGCCGCAACCGCAAGCGGCGGCCGTTGCCGGAAGAGGCGGGCGACGAACGCCGGCGCGAGCGCTACGCCGTGCTGCTGCTCGCGGTCCTGTTCATGCTGTTCTTCTCGCCGCTCGCCTGGCAGATGGCGTACGTCTGGACGATCGTTCCGCTCGCCCTCGTCCTGACGGCGCGCCCGCCCGAGGGCCATCCGGCCGCGGTGCCGGCTCTGGGGATCGCGGCCGCCCTGCTGTGCAGCCGCGTCTTCGACCTGCGGGTGCTCGACCTGCTGAACGTGCTGGGCGCCGCCGTGGCCATGCTGGCCCTCATGCGCTGGTATCTGCCTCTCGAGCAGGAAGAGGCGGCCGGCGTGCCGGTGTCCGCCGTCTCTACTTCTGAGCCGTGATGGTGAACGAGGCCATGGCGGGGGCCAGCTTCGACCACGCCGCCGACCAGGTGTCGGCGCTCGACTGGCCGCTGACCCAGTAGGCGTACTTCCCCTTCGGCAGCAGGTACGACATGGCGCCCACGCGCGCGCCCTGCACCCGGTACGCGTAGGTGATCTGCAAGCCCCCGGTGCCGTTGACGGTGATGGGCTTGAAGGGGCCGCTCATCGCAAGGCTGGGCAGCGCCTTGATCATGCTGTAGGCGATCGCTTCGAAATCGCTCTTGTGGCGCGTGACGTCGCCCGGCTTGACCGGCTTGCTCATGGCGTAGACCGAGACGTGCAGCGTATCGACGAAGCCGCCGCCGACCACCTTACCCTTCGGGTCGGCCCAAGTGAGCGAGATCAGCGCGCTGCCCGCCTTGTCACCGGCCTTGATCTCACGCGCGGCGCTCACCCATCCAAGCGGATAGCGGAGCGTCAGGCCGTACTTCTTGCTCGTCGCCTGACCGAAGGCCGATGCCGGGGCCGGGCTCGGCGAGCCGCTCGCGCTGGGCACCTGGTCGGGCAGCGTCGAGGCGGCGTTCGACGAGCAGCCGCCGAGCAGGCCGGCGGCGGCCGGCAGGGCGGCGAGGGCGAGCAGGGCGGCAAGGGTGGGCAGCAGTGCGAGATGTCGAGCGCGCACGATGTCTCCTTCGCGACGGGGCGTCCTTCAGTGACCTGTTCTCGGGGAGCCGTGCCGGTTCCTTCGCCCTCGTGTCGGCGCGACGGCCGCCGACCTTGAGCGCGGGACCTTTGCCGGCCGTCCGATCCGGATGCGATAGCATCGCGCGAAGGACGTGCGCTCGCCGCGACGCGGTGACGGCACGGCCGTACCTGACGGGACGAAGGTGAGCGAGGGACGGGCGTGGATTTCGACGTGGTGAGGGACCGCAGGGGCACGGCGAGCTACAAGTGGGAGCGCTACGGTCCCGACGTGCTGCCCTTCTGGGTGGCCGACATGGACCTGCCCTCGCCGCCGGCCGTGGTCGCGGCGCTCGAGGCGCGCGCCGCTCACGGCATCTACGGCTACTCGCTCATGCCGGCCTCACTCGTCGAGGCGCTGCGCGGCCATCTCCGCGACGGCTACGGCTGGGAGGTGGCGCCCGAGTGGCTCGTCTACCTGCCAGGCGTCGTGCCGGCGCTCAACCTGGTCTGTCGCGCCTACGCCGAGGCGGGTGAGGGCGTGCTCACCATCGCACCGGCCTACCCGCCGTTCCTCGAGGCGCCCGGCCTGCAGGGCCGGCGTCTCGAGACCGCGCACGCCGAGCGTTCCGGCGGGCGCTGGGAGCTGCCGCTCGATGCGCTCGAGGCGGCCGTCACGCCGCAGACGCGGGTGCTGCTCTTCTGTCACCCGCACAACCCGCTCGGCCGGGTCTGGAGCGCCGATGAGGTGGCCGCCGTGATCGATCTCTGTCGCCGTCGCGGCCTCGTGCTCGTCTCCGACGAGATCCACTGCGACCTCGCTCTCGACCCGGGGCGCCACGTGCCCGCGGCGACCGCCGCGCCCGACGCGCCGTCGCTCACGGTCACGCTGATGTCGCCGAGCAAGGCCTTCAACCTGCCCGGCCTCAACTTCGCCTTCGCGGTGATCCCCGACGAGGCGCTGCGCCGCCGTTTCACCGCGGCCGGCGCCGGTCTGCTGCCCTTCGCCGGCTGTTTTGCCATCGCGGCGGCCGAGGCCGCCTATCGCGAGGGCGGCACCTGGCTTGCCGAGCTGCGCGCCTACCTGCGCGGCAACGCCGACCTGGTCGCGGCGTTCGTCGCCGGCGAGCTGGAGGGCGTGACCACGACGCGGGTCGAGGCCACCTACCTGGCCTGGCTCGACGCACGCGACCGGACCACGGCCCGCGGCGGCCAGTTCGACCTCGCCCAGCTGTGCCTGCGGGCCGGCGTCGCGCTGTCGGGGGGCGGCGCCTTCGGCGCCGCCCCCGCGTTTGCCCGGCTCAACTTCGGCTGCCCGCGGCCCCTGCTCGAGGAGGGCCTGCAGCGCCTGAAGGTGGCGCTCGGCCGGTGAGCGCGGCGCCGCTTGAGAGCGCCCGGGCGGCGGGCATCGGTACGGCGGCCTTCGCCCGGGGAGGTCGGTCGTGATCCTCGCCCTGGACCAGGGCACGACGAGCTCGCGGAGCCTGCTCGTGGGCCGCGACGGGCGCATCGCGGCGGTGTCGCAGCGCGCGACCACGCAGAGCTATCCGGAGCCGGGCTGGGTCGAGCAGGACGCCCTCGCCCTCTGGCAGGCCCAGCTTGCCACCGCGCGCGAGACGCTGGCAAAGGCCGGCGGCGAGGTGGCGGTGGCCGCGATCGGCATCAGCAACCAGCGCGAGACCACCGTCGTCTGGGAACGGGCGAGCGGCACGCCGGTCGCCCCGGCCATCGTCTGGCAGGACCGGCGCACCACCGACGTCTGCCGGCGGCTCAGCGACTCCGGCGCCGGAGCGCAGGTGCGCGAGCGCACCGGCCTCGTGATCGATCCCTACTTCACGGCCACCAAGTTGAGCTGGATCCTCGAGCGCATCCCCGACGGCCCGGGTCGCGCCCGTCGCGGCGAGCTGGCCGGCGGCACCATCGACTCGTGGCTCGTCTGGAACCTGACCGGCGGCCGGCTGCACGTGACCGATGCGACCAACGCCTCGCGGACGCTGCTCTACGACATCCGTCGCGGGGTCTGGGACGACGAGCTTCTCGAGCTCTTCGGCGTGCCCCGCGAGCTTCTGCCCACGGTCGTCGATTCGAGCGGCATCATCGGCACATCGGAGCCGGCGCTGTTCGGCAGGGCCCTGCCCATCGCCGCCCTGTGCGGCGATCAGCAGGCGTCGCTGTTCGGTCACGGCTGCGACAGCGCCGGCCAGGCCAAGGTGACCTACGGGACGGGCTGCTTCCTGCTCGCCCACACCGGCGCCACGCCGGTCGCCTCGACCCACGGCCTGCTCTCGACGGTCGCCCTGCAACGCGACGGCCGGCGCACGTACGCCCTCGAGGGCAGCGCGTTCGTGGGCGGCGCCGCCGTGGGCTGGCTGCGTGACGCGCTCGGCGTGGTGGCCTCGCCCGCCGAGGCGAGCGAGCTCGCGGCGCGCCTGGGGGCCGGCAAGGGCGGGGTCTTCGTCCCCGCCCTCGCCGGCCTCGGCGCGCCGCATTGGGACCCGGCGGCGCGCGGCGCCTTCTTCTATCTTCACCTGGGTGTCACCCGGGCGCACCTGGCGCGATCGGTGCTCGAGGGTCTCGCCCTGCAGGTCGCCGACCTGGTCACCGCCGCGGCGGCCGATGCCGGCCTCGCGCCGGCCGCGCTGCGCGTCGACGGCGGCGCCTCGGTCAGCGACCCCCTGCTGCAGTTCCAGGCCGACGTGCTGGGCGTGCCGGTCGTGCGTGCCGCCGAACCCGAATCGACGGCACTCGGAGCGGCCTTCCTGGCCGGCCTGGCCTGCGGGTTCTGGCGCGACGCGGCCGAGATCGGGGAGCTGCGGGGGTCGGGCCGACGCTTCGAGCCCGATCCGGCCGTCGACCGCGACGCCCTGCTCGCGCGCTGGCGCCGGGCGGTGGCGGCGGTCAGGCAGTTCGCCGCCGGGTAGCGGCCTCGGCGTGCTGGCCATCGCGCTCGCGCTTTCCGCGTCGCTCTGCTGGGGCTCGGGTGACTTCCTCGGCGGCCTGACGACGCGGCGCGCCACGCTCTGGGCCGTGGTGGTCGGCAGCCAGACCGTCGGCTTGGCCGGCGCGGCGCTCGTCGTGGCGCTGGCCGGGCGTCCGTGGATCGGGCTCTCGGGCCTGTGGCCGGTGCTCCTCGGCGGCGTGGCCGGCAGCGTGGCGCTCATGGCCTTCTACAAGGCTCTGGCGATCGGCACGATGAGCGTCGTGGCTCCCATCACCGCCACGAGCGCGCTGATCCCCTTCCTGTGGGGTCTCGCCAGCGGTGAGCGGCCGGGTCCGCTGCAGCTCGCCGGTGTCGTAATGGCCATCGCCGGCGTGCTTGTAGTCTCGCGACCGCGTGCCCAAGACCCCGGCTTGATCGGGGCCGGCGCGCTGCCCGGCGAGCCGGCCGTCGAACCGGCCCGTCTGCGGCCGGCCGCCGGCGCGGCGGACGCACCGCCGAGCTCCGCCCAGCAGCGCCGCGCCGTGCTGCTGGCCGTGGTGGGCGCCGTCGGCATCGGTCTCATGCTACTGGGCTTCGACGGCACGGCCAGCCACGACGCGTTGTGGGCCATGCTCGGCGAACGGATCTCGTCGGCCTGCTTCTTCACCGTGGTGCTGCTGTTCCTGCGGCCGCGCTTGGGCTGGCGTCGCGCCGCGCTGCCCGGCATCGTCGCGGTCGGGCTGCTCGACACGAGCGCCAACGGGTTGTTCGCGCTGGCCACGACCCACGGCTTCCTCAGCCTCGTCGCGGTGCTCGGCTCGCTCTACCCGGTGGTCACCGTCGTCCTTGCCTACCTCGTGCTGCGCGAGCGCCTGGCGCCGCATCAGGTCGCCGGCGTGCTGTGCACGCTGGCCGGCGTCGCTCTGATCGCGGGTGCGTGATGGCGCCGGGCGCGCCGCACAGGCGGCGAACGGTTTGCCCGCGCCTCGTGATGGCAACTCACCTGCCCGAGGGCGGGGAAACGTGGCGCCGCCGGCACGGTCGGTGACGCAGAAGCGAGGCGGGAAAGCGATGACCCTACGGAGAGCGGTGTTTCTGGCGGAGAACGGCATCGTCGTGCAGGGCGATGCGGCGAGTGCTGGTGACGGACGTATCCCGCGGCTGCTGCCCGCCGCGGGTCCGGGGCTGCGGCTGCTGCGCGACGCCGGGTTTGCCTTCCACGTGATCGGCAACCGGCCGTGCGTCGCTCGCGGCGAATGCGACGAAGACGAGCTGCGGACGGTCGCCCGGCGCTTCGAGGGATTGCTCGAGGACGAGGGCGTGGCGCTCACGGGCTGCTCGTTCTGTCCGCACGACCCCCACGGCGTGCGCCGTGACTACGCGGTCGACTGCCTCTGCCGGCTGCCGCGACCCGGGCTGCTGCAGCGCGCGGCGCGCGAGCACGGTCTCGACCTGGCGCGCTCCTGGCTGATCGGCGACAGCCTCGACGAGATCGAGGCCGGCGTGCGGGCCGGCTGCCGCACCGTGCTGCTCGACGACGGACGCGAGTCGGAGTGGCGCTTGTCGGAGCTGCGCCTGCCGCATCACGTGGCCGAGGGCCTGGGTGAGGCCGCGCTGCTCATCCTCGAAGACGAGCACGTGCTCGACTGGCGCCGGCGCGCCGCCGATACCGGCCGGCTGGGAGTCGGGCGCGGTTGACGACGCCCTCGGCCGGCGAGATCGAGCGGGCCGTCGAGCGTGCGTGGGAGCACCTCGACGCGGGTGTCGCTCGCGAGGTCGCCGGCCCCCTGCGGGCGTTGCTCGCTCGCGGCGTGGCCGATCCCGGCGACCGCGCCGACCTGCACCACCTGATCGGTCTGGCCTGCGAGGAGCTGGGCGATCGCGACGGCATGGCGGCGGCCTGGCTGGAGACGCTGCGGCTCGACCGCGAGAGTGACGACGAGACTCGCGAGCTCGGGACGGCAGAGTTCGAGCGTGTCGTCGGCGACGCCCTCGACGAGTTGCCGGCCGAGGTGCTCGAGCGCCTGCGCAACGTGCCGGTGATCGCCGAGGAGCGGCCGTCGGCCGAGATGGTGGCCGCCGGCACCGACCCGCGCGTGCTCGGGCTGTTCCACGGCGTGCCGATGCCCGATGAGTCGACGCTCGGACCCGGTTCTGTCGGCACCATCCACCTGTTCGCGCGCAACATCGAGGCGGTCAGCGCCGACGAGGCCGACCTGCGCGAGCAGATCCGCGTCACCGTGCTCCACGAGACGGCGCACTACTTCGGCTTCGACGAGGACGGCCTGCGGCGCCTCGGGCTCGACTAGGC
>DATIYD010000134.1:0-9492 GCA_035517975.1 Thermoleophilia bacterium
GGCGGGGCGGCCTGTCCTTCAGGCCGCCCCGCCGCGTCGCGAAACGGGCCCGTGGTCGCGCGGTGGGGGGTCAGGCCGCCCGCGACTCTTCGTCGGTGGTCTCGGCGACCGTTCCGTGCCGTACGGTATCGGTTCCCTCGCGGGTCGTCTCCTGATATCCGTAGACCTGCTGGACGGCGCGGCCGCCGTAGACGATCAGCCCGTAGATGACCAGGAAGTCGATGGTCATGAGCATCAGCGACCAGAGCGGATACGCCTGAGCGAAGACGAGTTGCGCGACCGCGTTCAGGCTGGCGACACCGACGCCTACCCATCGGGCCCACTGGCTGCCGGTCGTCACGGCAAAGCCCGCGAGCACGGCGGCGATGCCGAGGCCGAAGATGATCCAGCCCCAGGTCCTCAGGTCGCTGAACACGTAGACCGCGCTCGACGAGAAGAAGCGGGAGCGATAGACGGCCATGAGGCCGTCGATGATGGCGAAGGCGCCGCCGATCACGAGGACCACTGCCGAGAAGGCGATCCAGCCCTCTCCTCTGCGTACGCGTGGATCCATGAGTCACTCCTTGACTCGTTCGCATTGACTTGGATGATGGGATTAGTGCCCTCGGACACACGAAACGACACTTAACCGCATCGGACGAGCGCGGCACCATCGGATGACTGCGTCGGCATCGCACGACGCGGCGGCATCGCACGAGCGCGGCGGCACTCCGGGCCTCGGAGCCCGGTTCGCGCGTCGCGAGGCGGGACGAGGCGCGGGCGGCGGGGCGGGTCCGGCGTGCCGTATGATTGGACGACGACCGCTGCAACAGACGACCAGGGGAGCGTGGCGTGGAACGCAAGGTCCGCGGCACCCAGAACATCAGCCGCATGTGTCTCGTCTGCGGGGCCGACAACCCGGCAGGGTTGCACGGTTCCTTTTACGTGCTCGACGACGACGAGCTCCTGGGGATCTTCCACCCCGGCGTGCAGCACCAGAGCTACCCCGGCAGGCTCCACGGCGGCATCTCGTCGGCGCTGCTCGACGAGACGATCGGCAGGGCCATCACCATCGCTCACCCCGGCACCTGGGGCGTGACGGCCGAGCTCGCGGTGCGGTTTCGCAAGCCGCTGCCACTCGACGGCCCGGTCAGGGCGATCGGTCGGATCGTCCGCGACACGCCCCGCCTGTTCGAGGGAACGGGCGAGATCGTGCTCGACGACGGCAGCGTCGCCGTCGAAGCCCGCGGCAAGTACGTGAAGATGCCCCTCGACGTCATCACCGACGGCGACTTTGACCAGCGCGAGTGGTTCGCCGACACGCGCGAGGCGCCCGCGAGCGTCGACCTCTAGCTTCCACCGCTCCGACCGGCCGGCTCGGGGCGCCGGCAGCCGGCCTTTGAATTTGTTGCACCTTGCTCATTATGTGGTACACCCACTTCATGGATGTCTCAGCGTCTCTGGAGTGGTCATGACCGAACCGACCTACCAGCACGGACCGGGCGACGTGCCGACCGACGTGGTCGCACACCTCTCGGAGCTGCTCGCCTGCGCGTCGTGGCGCCTGCGCCGCGCCGCGCGGACGGAGCTCGAGCCCCTGGGCCTCACCTTCGGCCAGGCGCGCGCGCTGCGCCTGCTCGACCGCGCCGACGCGCCGGTGCGCATGGGCGAGCTGGCTGCGCGGCTCGAGGTCGTGCCGCGCTCGGCGACCACCACGGTCGACGCCCTCGAGGCGGCCGGCCTGGTCGTGCGCAGCCCCGACCCGGGCGACCGCCGCTCCGTGCTGGTCTGCCCGACCGCGGCGGGCTCGGCCCTGCTCGCGCGCCTCGGCCGCGCGCGGCGTGCCGGCGCCGAGACCCTCTTCGCCCGTCTCGACGACGAGCAGCGCGCGAAGCTCCTCGAGCTGCTCGCCATCCTGAACCGGCGTGAGCCGGCGAACGTCACCGAAGGCTCCCCGACATGATGCGTCCCGGCGGCTTCACGGCGCTGCGTTCCCTGCGCCGTGACCAGTCGGTGCAGGACCAGAAGGTACCCAAGGGCACGACGCGCCGCATCCTCACCTTCGTCAGGCCCTACCGCAAGCTGCTGGCGGTCTTCCTTGCGCTGGTCGTGGTCGACGCGGTGGTGAGCGCCGCCAACCCGCTGCTCTACAAGGCGATCATCGACCGCGGCATCCTGGCCCACGACGCCGAGCTCATCGTCGTGCTGGCCGTGGTGGTGGCGATGCTCTCGATCACCGACGCCGGGCTCTCTCTGGTCGAGCGCTTCATCAGCGCGCGGGTCGGAGAAGGGCTGATCTACGACATGCGCGTGCGCGTGTTCGACCACGTGCAGCGCATGCCGCTGGCCTTCTTCACGCGCACCCAGACCGGCGCCCTGGTGAGCCGCCTGAACAACGACGTGACGGGCGCCCAGGAGGCCTTCACCGACGTGCTCTCCAGCGTGATCGGCAACCTCATCAGCGTGATGATCGTGCTCGTCATCATGTTCGTCCTGTCGTGGAAGCTGACCCTGGTCGCCCTCGTGCTGCTGCCGGTGTTCATGCTCCCGGCGCGCTGGCTGGGGCGGCGGCTGCAGTCGATCACCCGGGAGCGCTACGAGCTGACCGCCGAGATGAACAACAGCATGGTCGAGCGGTTCAACGTGGCCGGCGCCCTGCTGGTGAAGCTCTTCGGGCACCCCGAGGCCGAGAGTGCCGACTTCAGCCACAAGGCCGCGCGCGTGCGTGACATCGATGTCGTGCAGGCCATCTACGGGCGCTTCTTCTTCGTCGCGCTCCTGCTCACGGCGGCGCTCGCCACCGCGCTCGTCTACGGCTGGGGCGGCGTGCTCGCGGCCAACGGCACGCTCGAGGTGGGCACGGTGGTCGCGCTCACCGCCTACCTCAACCGGCTCTACGGCCCGCTGACGGCGCTCTCCAACATCAACGTCGACCTGATGACGGCGCTGGTCTCGTTCGATCGCGTCTTCGAGGTGCTCGACCTGCCGCCCATGGTCGCCGAGCGGCCCGCAGCCGTGAGCGTGCCGCGCGGCCCCGCCCGCGTCGAGTTCGACCACGTCGGCTTCGCCTACCCGACGAGCGGCGAGGTCTCGCTGGCCTCGCTCGAATCCGTCGCCGTGCTGAACGACACGCCGAGCCAGCCGGTGCTGCGCGACGTGAGCTTCACGGCGGAGCCGGGGCAGCTCATCGCCCTCGTCGGCCCGTCCGGCGCCGGCAAGACGACCGTGAGCCAGCTCGTGCCGCGCCTCTACGACGTGCGCTCGGGCGCCGTGCGCATCGATGGGGTCGACGTACGCGACGCGAGCTTCGCGTCGCTGCGCCAGACCGTCGGCATGGTCACCCAGGACGTGCACCTGTTCCACGACACGATCCGCGCCAACCTGCTCTACGCCAAGCCCGACGCCGGCGACGACGAGATCGCCGAGGTGCTGCGCGCGGCCCAGATCATGCCCCTCGTCGACTCGCTGCCCGACGGCCTCGACACGGTGGTCGGCGACCGCGGCTACCGCCTCTCGGGCGGCGAGAAGCAGCGCATCGCGATCGCCCGGCTGCTGCTCAAGGCGCCCGACGTCGTGGTGCTCGACGAAGCCACCGCGCATCTCGACTCGGAGTCCGAGGTGGCGGTGCAGCGCGCCCTCAAGGCAGCGCTTTCGGGGCGCACCTCACTGGTGATCGCGCACCGCCTCTCGACCGTGCGCGACGCCGACCAGATCCTCGTGCTCAGCGGCGGCCGCATCGTCGAGCGCGGCCGTCACGACGAGCTGCTCGCCGGCGGCGGCCTGTACGCCGAGCTGCATCGCACCCA
Organism: Thermoleophilia bacterium; assembly: GCA_035517975.1. Taxonomy (GTDB): domain Bacteria; phylum Actinomycetota; class Thermoleophilia; order UBA2241; family UBA2241; genus Bog-752. The sequence continues at coordinate 3,786 of DATIYD010000134.1, forward strand.
GTTCCGCGGGCAAGACGCCGGCGAGCCGGCAGCGGCGGGCGAGCGAGCGAGCTGACGGCCGGCTCGGCCGCGGCTGGACCACCGTTGGCCACGCCGTCCGCGCCGTCCGGCGGAGCCACGGACGGGCGGCTAGATCTCCCAGCGTTCGGCGACCAGCACCGGCACCTCGTCGCCGCTCGCCGTCACGCCGCTCACCGTCACCTCGGGGCCGCCGATCATGACGTCCTGGTGCACGTCGGACTCGTTCACGCCACGCGCCTCGAGGGCCGCGGGATCGTCGGGCAGCCCGTCGGGGAACGAGTCGTGGATGGCGGCGCCCCAGGCGATGTGACAGGCGGCGTTCTCGTCGAGCAGCGTCTCCTTGAAGACGATGCCCAGCCGGCCGACCCGCGAGGAGGCGTCGACCAGGGCCACCTCGCCCAGGCGGCAGGCGCCGGCGTCTTCGGCGAGGCTCGCCCGTACGACGTCGGCATTGGCGTCGGCGGTCGCCTCGACGACCCGGCCGTCCTCGAAGCGCAGCACGAGTCCGGATACCTCGAGGCCGTTCACCGTCACCGGCCGCGTGGTGGCGGCCGTGCCGCGCACGCCGCGAAAGTCGGGCGCGACGTAGATCTCCTCGCTCGGCAGGTTGCATAGGAAGCTGCGGCCCCAGCTCGTCTCGAGCCAGGCCGGCTGCCACAGGGCGTCGCCGTGCAGCGGCACGAACAGATCGGTGCCGCCGCCGCGGAACCGTACCGCGACGAAGGCGGCCTCGTTCAGGCGGCCGGCGCGCAGCAGCAGCTCGTCGCGGCGCGCGTTCCAGGCGGCCTGGGGGTCGGGCTCGTCGAGGCGCACGGCATAGCGCAGGTCGCGCCAGAGGCGAGCGACGTCGGGCTCGCCGTAGATGCGCCGCGCCCAGGCCGCCGTCGGGCAGGCGCAGAGGTTCCAGTTCATGCGCGCCTGGATCGTGCGGTAGGCCGGCAGCAGGACGGCCGTCTGCAGGGCGGTCGCGCGCTCGACCGGCACACCGGCATAGGGGTCGTCAAGCGGGTCGCCGAGCGTACGGACGCGCGCCCAGCGCTCGTCGATCACCGTCTGGTAGACGGCCTCGAACCAGGCCGGCACCGAGGTGGCCAGGGCGCCGCTGGCGCCGGCCGCCTTGGCGGCAAGGACGCGATCGTCGAAGTAGAGCGTCTCGGCGACACTCGCCCCGCAGGCGTAGGCGCGCTGGGCGAGGGCGGCGATCAGATAGGCGTGGGCCACGTCGCCGCTGATCAGGATCTTCTGGCCGGCCTCGAGGTTGACCCCGCAGCGCAGGATGAGGTCGGCGTAGCGCGCAAGATCGCGATCGTCGATGCCGTGGGCAAGTGAAGCGTCCGCCTGAGCCATGGTGTCCCCGTCTGCCGTGCCGGCCGTCGCCCGGCGATGTCCGATGTCCTTCGTGGCTGACGATATCACCGACTGAAACCCCTCGCCGCGCGGGTACATCTCGAGAGGTCGCGGCCGTCGTGGCCCCGCGCTCTGGCGGACGGCCGGCCGCGCGCCCCTAGCGAAGACGTCACGGAGGGTGTCATGAACATCGGCATCATCGGCTCGAGCACTGTGGCTCAGACGCTCGGCGAGAAGCTGCTTTCGGTCGGTCACGCCGTCATGATCAGCGCGCGCGACCCCGACGCGCCGAAAGACCTCGGGCCTCGCGGCGTGGTACCGGCCGCCGGGGTCTGGGCGACCGAGAACTTCGACCTGGGCCGCGAGGCGGCGGCCGGCACCTTCGCCGAGGCCGCCGCCTTCGGCGAGCTGCTCGTGAACGCCACGGCCGGCGCCGTCTCGCTCGACGCCCTGGGCGCCGCGAACAGGGACGACATCGAGGGCAAGATCCTGGTCGAGCTCTCGAACCCGCTCGACTTCTCGCAGGGCATGCCGCCCGGCCTGGCCTTCTGCAACTACGACTCGCTGGGCGAGCGGGTGCAGACGGCCTTTCCCGGCGCGCGCGTGGTCAAGACGCTGAACACGGTGAACGTCGGCGTCATGGTCGATCCCGGCCGGCTCGCCGAGGAGACCGACGTGTTCGTCGCCGGCAACGACGCCGAGGCCAAGACCTGGGTGCGCGAGAACCTGCTCGAGAGCTGGTTGGGCTGGAGCAGGGTCGTCGACCTGGGCGACATCACCGCCGCGCGCGCCATGGAGATGTACCTGCCGCTGTGGGTGCGCCTGCTCGGAGTGACCGGCACGGCGTTCTTCAACGTCAGGCTGGTGCTCGCTCCTTGAGGTAGGTGTCGATCGCGCGGGCCGCCGCCTTGCCGTCGCCCATGGCCAGGATGACGGTAGCGCCGCCGCGCACGATGTCGCCGCCGGCGAACACGCCGGGCATGGAGGTGGCGTGCGTGTCGTCGGTGACGATGTTGCCCCAGCGGTTGACCTCGATCGCCGGCGTCGCGTTGGTGAGCAGGGGATTGGCGATCGTGCCGAGGGCCACGACGGCCACGTCGCACTCGAGCTCGAACTCGCTGCCCGCGATGGGCACCGGCCGGCGGCGACCCGAGTCGTCGGGCTCGCCGAGCTCCATGCGCTGCATCTTGACGGCGCGCACCCAGCCCTGCCCGTCGCCGAGGATCGCCAGCGGCGCGAGCAGGAACTGAAAGTCGATGCCCTCCTGCTCGGCGTGGGCGATCTCCTCGATGCGGGCCGGCATCTCGGCGCGCGTGCGGCGGTAGGCGCAGATGGCCTGCTCGGCGCCCAGGCGCTTGGCGGTGCGCACGGCGTCCATGGCGACGTTGCCGCCGCCGAAGACCACGACGCGCTTGCCGCGCATGATCGGCGTGCCGCCCGGCGTGTCGCGGTAGGCGCCCATCAGGTTGACCCGCGTGAGGTACTCGTTGGCCGAGTAGACGCCCTTGAGGTTCTCGCCCGGCACGTTCAGGAACATGGGCAGACCGGCCCCGTTGGCCACGAACACGGCGTCGAAGTCGTTCATCAGCTCCTGCACGGTCAGGGTGCGACCCACGATCACGTCGCACTCGACCTCGACGCCCAGGCGGCGCAGGTTCTCGACCTCGGCGTCGACGATGCGCTTGGGCAGACGGAACTCGGGGATGCCGTAGCGCAGCACGCCGCCGGTGTCGTGCAGGGCCTCGAAGATGTGCACGCCGTGGCCCATGCGAGCGAGCTCGCCGGCCACCGTGAGCCCGCCCGGGCCGGCGCCGACCACGGCCACCTTGTGGCCGGTGGCGGTGACCTGCGGAGCCACGAACTCGGTGTTGGCCGCGGCCCAGTCGGCGACGAAGCGCTCGAGCCAGCCGATGGCCACGGGCTCGCCCTTCTTGCCGCGCAGGCAGAGCCCCTCGCACTGGACCTCTTGCGGACAGACGCGGCCGGTGGTCGCCGGCAGGGCGTTGTCGGTGAGCAGCACCTCGGCGGCGCCGGCGAAATCGGCGGCGGCGACGCGCTCGAGGAAGTCGGGGATGCGCACCTCGACGGGGCAGCCGGCCACGCACGGGTGGTTCTTGCAGGCGATGCACCGGTTGGCCTCGAGGACGGCGAGCTCTTCGGTGAGCCCCAGGTTGACCTCGGTGAAGTTGGTGGCGCGCTCGGCGGCGTCTTGCTCGGGCATGGCGACGCGGTCGATCGCCATGCGTTCCTTGTTGGTGAGCCTGGGCTCTTCGGCCGGCGGTTCGGCGGGGATCTGGGCGAGGATACGGCAGCCATGCTCGTCGAGCTCGTGATAGGTCGACTGCCGGCCGGCGAGCTCGTCGAAATCGACCTCGAGACCGTCGAACTCAGGGCCGTCGACGCAGGCGAACTTGGTCTCGCCGCCCACCGTGACGCGACAGCCGCCGCACATGCCGGTGCCGTCGACCATGAGCGGGTTCAGCGAGACGGTGGTCGGCACGCCATACCTGGCGGTGAGATTGACGACCGCTTTCATCATGGGGACCGGTCCGACGGCGTAGACGGCCGCCGGGCGCCCGCCGTTTTCGTCGTCGAGCAGGCGCTGGAGGGGAGCGGTGACGAAGCCGGTCTCGCCGAGCGACCCATCTTCGGTGGTCAGCAGCAGCTCGTCTGAGATGGCGCCGAGCTCGTCGCGCAGCACAACGTAGGGCGCGCTACGCCCGCCGATGATGGTGATGAGCTCGTTGCCGGCCGCGGCCAGCGCCTTGGCCAGCGGATAGAGCACGGCCGTGCCGGCGCCGCCGCCCACGCAGACGACCCTGCCGACCCTGGCGATGTGGGTGGGCTGACCGAGCGGCCCGGCGACGTCGCGCAGCGATTGGCCGGCGGGCACGGCCACGATGTCCTGCGTGCTGCGCCCGACCGCCTGGATGATCAGGGTGATGGTGCCGGCCTGGGGGTCGTCGTCGGCGATCGTCAGGGGGATACGCTCGCTCTCGTCGCCGGCGCGGACGATGACGAACTGACCGGGCTTGCGCGCACGGGCCACACGGGGAGCGGCCACGACCATGCGGTGGAGCTGAGGAGCGATCTCCTCGTTGCTGACGACTTCGAACATGCTGACCTCGGGTTCGGTGACCGTACGGTGACGGGCGGGCGCCCCCCGCCTTTGAGTGGCCCGCACGACACACAGCATGTCAGACAGGCGTGCGGCCCTCACCACCCGAGTCCCATGTTACCGTCGATCGCCCTCGCGCGCGACCCCCCAAGACGGCCAAGAAGCCCTGCTCGGCTGCGACGTTCGGGCTGCATAGGGCGCCAAAAGGCGCAGCGCTGTGCAGAAGCTCACAACGGGTTTCGGGCAGTCGCGGAAGGGAGTACCATCAGTCCTGAAAGTGAGTTGTGGAAGGGGGTCACCATGCCCGTCAGCGCGCCCGCCTGCTGTCCCTATTGCGGCGCCGTCATCGAGTCGCCTCCCAAGCGCATCGACGACTGCCCCGCCTGCCGCGGGACCATGCATTACGAGACCGTCGCCGGCACGAGCGAGCGGCGCTTCATGACCGACGCCGAGCTCGCCGAGAACGAGAAGGCCTGGGGCAAGTGCGACCTGAGGTCGCACCGCCGCCTGGGCTGAAGCCGGGCCAGAGCGCACTCGCACTCTCGAGCACAGGCCGGGGCCGGTCCCCCGTCCTTTGCCGGTCGATCGCTCGCCGACTACCGGCCGTCACCCCGACGCGAGGCGGCAAGTGTAAAGGCTGCCGCTCACGGACCGATACACCCAAGCATGGACCGGTCGCGGCGCAGACGACTCACGATGGCGACGGCGGCGGCCGCTCTGGCGGCCGCCGCCGTCGCCATCGCGTGCGCCCTTCTGCCGGCGCCCGCCCTCGCGACCGGCAACGTCATCATCGCCGTGAACACGCCGACGACGCTCAAGGGTCTCGAGGCGGCGGCACGCGGCGAGCGCGTGCGGATGGCCCGCCTCGAAGCCGAGATGAACGTCGTGCGCGGCCAGTACGACGCGGCGGTCGCGCAGCTCACCGCGGTCGATCAGCAGCTCTCGCAGACGCGTCTGCGACTCGCCCAGTCACAGGGGGCCCTCGACCGCCAGAACGCGGTCCTCGGGGCCCGACTCGCCGCCATGTACAAGATGGGCTCGTTCTCGATCCTCGACGTGCTGGCCGGCTCGGCGTCGTTCACCCAGGCGCAGGCGCAGGTCACGTTCTTCCGGCGTCTGGCCCTGCAGGACCAGCGTGACGACACCGACCTCGCTCGCCTGAACGCCCAGGTGGCCGAGCTCGCCTCGGCCCTCGCCGACGAGCGCGTGGCCGCGCAAAGC
>DATIYD010000135.1:0-9505 GCA_035517975.1 Thermoleophilia bacterium
GTGATCGGCCAGACTGAGTCGCAGGCGACCGAGGCGCTGCAGTCGGCGGGCTTCGCGGTGGTGATCGACAAGGTTCCCAGCTCCACTGCGCAGGCCGGGACAGTGACTGCCCAGTCACCCTCGGCCGGCGTGCTGGCCCAGCCGGGCTCCTCGGTCACGATCGTCGTCTCGACCGGTCCGCCGACGGCCCCGCCGACGGCTTCGCCGACGCCCTGATGTCTGCGGATGGAGGTGGAAGTCTGCTCGAGGCATGACGGTCCGCTCCCGAAGCGCGACCGGCAACAGCGTGCTTGTCCCGCAAATCGCGTGGAGGTCACATCATGAACAGAGGCGCAGGCTGGATCGCGTACGCATGGATCGTCCTGATCGTCCTCGGCGTCTGGAACATCATCGAGGGCATCGTGGCGATCAGCCGCTCGAGTTTCTTCACCTCGACCGGCGCTCACTACGTGTATGCCAATCTCAATACCTGGGGCTGGATCATCCTGATCTGGGGCATCCTCGAGGTGCTCGCTGCCGGCAGCGTCTGGCGCGGTGGTCAGTGGGGCCGCTGGTTCGGCATCTTCGTGGCCGGCATCGCCATCATCCTGCAGTTCCTCGCCCTGCCGATCTATCCGTTCTGGGCGCTGATCGACATCCTGCTGTACTCGCTCGTGCTCTACGGCCTGGCCGAGTACGGCGGGACGCACGAGTCCCTGGGCTCCTGAACGCTAGCGTGTGGTCGAGCAGGGCTGCCGAGGCCGGTTGCTCGACTGCGGCATGGATCGGGCTCTCTGCAGCGGGAGAGTCGCATCCTTAGCGAAGACGAATGCGCAGCGGAGGTCGGCAAGCCATGAGCATGACCGCCATCGAACATCCCAGTGTCGAAGAGCGCAGGGCGCGAGGCAAGGAGGCGCGCAAGCGCATGCCTTTCTCGAGCCACAAGCGCTGGAAACCGGCCGCAGACCGTCCCGACCCGGTCGCCCTGCTCGAGGAGCAGGACGCCACCCGCGAGTCCGACCTGGTGCCGGTGCGCCACGGGCGCATGCTGGTCAGCCCGTTCACCTTCTACCGCGGCGCGGCGAAGATCATGGCCGCCGACCTCAAGGACACGCCCAGAGCAGGCCTGACGAGCCAGCTCTGCGGCGACGCTCACCTGTCGAACTTCGGCGCCTTCGCCTCGCCCGAACGGATCCTGCTCTTCGATCTGAACGACTTCGACGAGACGCTGCCCGGCCCGTTCGAGTATGACGTCAAGCGCATGGCGGCGAGCTTTACGATTGCCGCCCGCAACAACGGCTTCAGCAGGGCCGACGCGCGCGACGCTACGCTCACGTCGGTCGCCTCCTACCGGACGTCAATGGCTGAGTTCGCCGAGATGTCGACGATGGACGTCTGGTACGCGCATCTGTCCGAGGACGAGCTGTTGGCGGCCCTCAAGACGGCAGAGCGTGCCCAGAAGGGCAAGCCGCAAAAGAAGGCGGCCAAGAAGGGCGAGAAGACGGCCAAGAAGGTCGCCGCCAAAGCTCACACCCGCGACAGCCTGCAGGCGCTCTCCAAGCTCGCCGAGGTCGTCGACGGTCACTATCGGATCGTCAGTCAGCCACCGATCGTCGTCCCCTCGCGCGACGTCCAAGCGGCCTATGGCATCTCCCCCGACGAACTCCAGCAGGCGCTCCACGAGCAGTTCCGCGCCTACCGGGCTACGCTGCAGCCCGACCGCCGCATGTTGCTGGAGCGTTTCGAAATCATCGACGTGGCGCGCAAGGTCGTGGGTGTGGGCAGCGTCGGCACCGGGGCGTTCATCGTTTTGCTCCAGGGGCGCGACCAGCACGATCCCCTCTTCCTGCAGGTCAAGGAGGCAACGGCCTCGGTTCTTGAAGACCATCTCCCCAAGAGTCGTTTCAAGCAGCACGGCGAGCGCGTTGTGCAGGGCCAGCGTGCGATGCAGGCAGCAAGCGACATCTACCTGGGCTGGACCAAGGGTTACCGGGCGAACCGGTACCTGTATTGGCGCCAGCTGCGTGACATGAAGGGCTCGGCCGAGGTCGAGTCGATGACGCCCTTCGCCCTTGGGTTCTACGCTCGCACCTGCGGCTGGACGCTCGCCCGCGCACACGCGCGCTCAGGTGACCCGATCGCAATCGCGGCCTATCTCGGCAAGGGCGATGGCTTCGAACGGGCGATCACCGACTTCTCGGAGCGCTACGCCGATCAGAACGAGAAGGACTACCGGGCCTTCGTCAAGGCAGTGAGATCCGGGCGGCTGGCGGCGATCGAGGGTGTTTGAAGGCGGCGGCCTGAAGCTGAAGCGAGCTCGACGACTGAGGCTCGCCAAGGCGTATGAGGAGGACCCCATGAGCGATGACGTCGAGAAGCAACTCGAAGAGATCGAGGCGATGTTCGTGCAGGTGGCCCGGGAGATGGCGACCGAGGGCGACAGGGTCAAGTTCTTCGGGCTGGCTCCGGCCACCCTGTTCTTCGCCGACCGCCCCCAGCACGTGGTGGGCCACCTCAGCGCGAAGCAGTTCGTCGAGGAGTGGGACAAGGGCGAGAACAGCTTCGCCGTCGACCCACCCAACGCCGTCATCTCCTTTCTTGAGGCGAACGGGGAGAGGCCCGAGGACGCCATCGTGGTGCTCAAGCAGCCGCATCTGGCGGGCACCACCATCACCTACTCGGTGGAGATCCTGAAGGGCAGCTTGCCCGCGCAAGCCGACTCGGTCTCGATCTTCATCGACCCCTTTGGCCGGCCGCTCTCACCGGTCTCGGTGGCGGGCATGCACCGGCGGGCACGGCGCAGGCGTCTCTAGCCCAGTCAGGGACGGCCGTCGTCCGTCATGGCGTGGTAATGCGGTGGACCGCCGCAGCCGGGCCCAGATCGAGTCAGTGGCCGCGCATATGCAATTACGCTCAAAGAGGGTGGCAGCGCATACCGGATTCGAACCGGTGTTACCGCCGTGAGAGGGCAGTGGCGTAGCTGTCAGGAAGTGTTGCGGAGCGCCGCTGAGCGCCATCGTGAGCGCGAGGAACGGGGCCCGACTGCCACCGAGTGCCGCCGACAGCCATGGTTTGTCGCGACGTTCGGTTGCAGGACGGTTGCAAGGCGCGGGTGTTTGGCAGAACTGGCGGTCGTCTGCCAGGGAGCCTCCCGCTAGCTCTCCCACCAGGCAGTTGGCGTCGCCAAAGACGTAGGCTTGCCTCAGCGCTGCGGCCGGACTCGCGCCATCGGCCCCGCAGCTTGACCAAGCGGCACGACAGGCCTGCGGGTCCTAGAACCGCTCCTGGTCTGGCCGCGCTTCTCGACTCGGCCGCCTCGCTCGGCACTCCCTCACCGTCAACCAGCCGTACTCACGACCGTCGTGTAGTCGACGTTGGGGGATGAAGCACCCGGTCGAGAACGTCGCTGCCGGTAGCCTCCCACCAATCGCGGCTGCTCGTGCCCTCAGCGACCGAATGAAGCAGCTGGTCGACGATCTCGCTGGGGCCGGACCGGCTATCCCACCATTGGCCGTCGACGGCGGCTGTTCGGCCTTCGAGTTGGGCGACCTTGCTCACGGCACGGGGCGCAGTTTCCAGGTCAGCGCCGCGAGAGGGGGGCGAACACCGAGTAGTAGTAGCGGATGTCGTCGCGGTAGTGGTAGGCGATATCGTGGCTCAGGTCGTCGTCCACTCTTGCGTCGCGACCAGTACCTTGGTAGACGACCCGTTGGCGGTGGTCGAGCGTCGGGTCGACGCCGTCGCCCACGATGCCCTGAGTCGACCGGAAGATGAGGATCTCGCGGGCCCACCCGTCGCGCAAGGTCCATTCGAGACCGGCCGCGCGGTCGCCCTGTCGGATGCGGAAGCTCGTAACGAACACGCCGCCGCCGCCGCAGTGGTGGTGAAACTCCGCCACGAGTGCTCCCTTTCTTTCCGGGTCAGTCCGGCTCGTCGAGTGACTCGACATCGACCAGGTCGTCCTGCGGCACGACCACGCGATGCGGTGGGGCGCCGTCCTTGGGTTCGGTCATGAGGATGACCCGAAACGAATCGACGTGGACGACGCGCGCGATCTCGCCGTCGACGCGAACGCGCCTGCCTGCGAGCTGGTGCCAACTCATCGCTTCACCCGGCTCACACCTGCAATCTTCATGTCCAATGACCCCTTCGACGAACGTGGTGCGGCGCGGCGTACAACGCTTTGCTGCCTGTCCCGTCCAGTGTGCCCACGGCGCGGCTAAGGAGGAGTGAAGGCCAGCGCTCCGATCCTCAAGAGTGCGTGAAGCTGGCCTTGGATGAACGTGGCAGGTCTTTGAAGCCGCTGCCGCTTCGGCAACCAGAAACACATGGAAAAGACGCTCGTATCCCCGCCTTGAACGTCTACCTGCTGGCGGCCCAGTTCCTTGGCGTCTAGGCGGCTGTGACCAACGCCGGACGTGCAAGGGTCGTCGTTCATCGGCCCCGGGCATCGTGAGCGAGTCGTCGCGCTGACGCACCGCGCTGCAAGCCGAGCGACGCACGGGTCCCACGAGCCGGCTACGGCTTACGAGGCAGACTTGGGCTGCCCCGTGCCTCCGTCTTCGCGTTCAGCCGCAGCGCCCGGCGTCGCAAAAGCACGGCCGCCGGCACCACCGCCACCAGCACGACAAGGGCGATGATCTGCGCCTCTCTCAGGCCCAACAGCAGGATGTTGTTGACCCGGCAGAACGAGATGAAGAAGCGCCCGAACGAGTAGAGGCCGAGATACAGCAGGATGGCCATGCCGTCGGTCCTTAAGCGTGGCACCGCATACCAGAGGATGACGATCATGACGACCAGCCAGAGCTGCTCGTAGACCGGCGTGGGATGGGTGGGCACGCCGAGCAGAGCGGCCGGCAGCAGGGCATGGGGGTTGGTGTAGACGAAGCCCCAGGGCAGGCGGGTGGGCGGGCCCCAGGTGTCGCCGTTGATGACGTTGGCGCATCTACCGATGACCTGACCTACGGGGATGGCCAGGGCCAGGCAGTCAAGCACGCGCAGCGTCGGCAGTTTCGCGACGCGACAATAGACGATGAGGGCGAGGATGCCGCCGGTGAGCACGCCGTAGATGGCAAGGCCGCTGTAGGGTGGCCTGACGATCGCGACGAGGTCGTGCGAATAGGAGCCCCAGTTGTCGAGCACGCTATACAGGCGCGCCCCGACGATGGCACAGGGCACGACGGCAAAGAGCATCAGGGTGACGTGCCCGGCATCGATGCCCTTGCGGCGCAGCTGAGAGGCAAAGACGAAGCTGCCGACGATCGTGGCGGCAGCCATGATGAGCGGATACCAACGCCACGTGAAGAAGCCAGTGTGGCCGATCACCGGGTCGATGTTGATGGTGATGTAGGCGAGCACAGGCGCGACCTTACCCGATGGCCGCCTCGCCTGACCCCACGGCTTGCTCCGCCTGGCGACTTCGTCTCGCCCAGGCCCAGAGCATCGCCGCTAGGTAGGTGGCGGTGGCCACGCTGATGATGGCGAAGCTCGGTGGCAGCTGGGGCGCCAGATAGGCGACCATGAGGCCAGCCCACATCGCCCCGACCGAGAACACCACCGACAATCCGAGCGCCACGTAGGGCCGTGCGGTGAGCTGCTGGGCCGCGCCGGCCGGGGCCGCCACCAGACCGAGCCCGAGCAGGGCACCGACCGCCTGGGTGGCCTCGGCGGTGGTTGCAGCCACCAGCACCAAGAAGACGATTCCCAGCACTCTCACGGGCACGCCGGCCGCCGCCACCGCCTCGTCGAGGCTGGCAAACAGCAGCGGCCGGGCGATCACCAGGACGGCGACACAGATCGCCGCACCGACAAGAGCGGCACTTCGGTCTCATCGCCCTGACCAGAAACGAGCTGGCCACCGAGTGGCGCGCGGTCGCCGCGCAGCCGGTGGGCTGAGGCCGGTTGGCCTCTCCTTCGGTCGTGAGGGCGGAAGGGTCACGTTCGCCAGCGATCCGCCGTCTCTATCATGACACCTCGGTCTCTCCTCATGGCTCGCGGCACGCACCGTGTCCGTGTTTAGGTGTCACCGCCCACCACGGGCGTCGAGTAGGGGGTTGCTGCCGAGGCTGCTCCAAGCGTAGGTAGATCGGTCTGAGAGCCGCGGGCGAAGTCCCTCGCAACCACAGAGGCCATGGTCGGCCGCCACGCGTGGTTGAATGTGGGCTATCGTGCCTGCCAGGCGAGTCGCGCTACTCCTTGAGGGCGAGCGGCTGTCCGCAGCAGGTGAGCGGCTCCGTGCAGGAACAGGCGCCCTCTTCGCTATCTGCGCACGACGCCACGACCTGGAGTTCCAGGCCGCAGTTCTCGCAGACGTACACCTCGCCCGACTTCATCTCGTTACAGCTGGCCATGGCGCTCTCCTTTACGTGCGTTGTCCGGCGGCCGCAGCTTGGGCCGACCGTCGAACATGTTGCGCATGTACTGCATGCCCTGCCAGGCAGGGTAGAGTTCCGTTTCCGCTAGGCTGCCGCACGCCCCGCAGGCACGACCACGACCGGCACCGTGGCGTGCCGCCGTACCCGGTCGGGCAGGCTGCGCTCGACGACGCGGCGCAGCGCCGTATGGCCCTGTCCGGCCATGACGATCAGGTCGGCCTTGGTGGCCCGGGCCTGGGCGACGATCGTCGCGGCCACCTCACCGTCACAGACGAGGGTGTGGACTGCGGTGTCGGGCAGCTGCAGGCGCTGGCGAGCCTGCTCGACGATCGCCTGGGAGCGGGCCCGCTCGAAGCTGCGCTCGTCGCGCATGTGGTAGTAGGCGACGTGCAGCAGGGTGACCTCAAGCGGGGCGCCTATCGCCAGGCGGGCGACCCCACCAAGCACCGCGAGGTCACGCGAGCTACCGTCGAGGGTCACCAGCAGGCGCAGGCGGGCGGTCGCCCTCTGATACGTGGCGTTCATCGTGCGTCCCCTAGACTCCGAGGAACTGCGCCGCCAACAGGTAGGCGTTCAAGGCCACGATGACGCCGGCCACGCTCCAGGCCGCAAGGGCGGCGAGACGGCCGTTGACGAAGGGCCCCATGACCTGCTTGTTGCTCGTCAGGAGCACGAGGGGCACGAGGGCGAAGGGGATGCCGAAGGAGAGCACGACCTGGCTGAGGACCAGCGCGCGCGTTGGGTCGACCCCCCAGGCGAGCAGGGCGATGGCGGGGGTCATGGTGATCGCCCGGCGCAGGAAGAGAGAGACTTTCAGGTTGATGAAGCCAGCCATGACCACCTGGCCGGAGTAGGTGCCGACCGACGAGGAGGAGACACCCGAGGCCAGCAGGGCGACGGCGAAGGCCAGCGCCGCGCCGCCGCCGACCAGCCGAGCGAATCCCTCATGGGCTTGCTGGATCGTCGTGACCGCCGGCAGGCCGGGCACGTGGAACAGCGTGGCCGCAACGGCGAGCATGGCCATGTTCACAATGCCGGCGAGGCTGAGCGCGACCAGGACGTCGAGCCGCTCGAAGCGCAGGATGCGGTGCCGCTCGGCATCGCTGCGAGCCGGCACCCGCCCGTTGGTGAGCGCAGAGTGCAGGTAGATGACGTGCGGCATCACCGTGGCGCCGATAATGCCCACGGCGAGCAGGATCGCATCGCGCGAACCGAGGTGCGGCACGAAGCCGGCAAGCGCCTGGGTCGGTGGCGTGATGCGCAGCATCTCATAGACGAAGCCGAGCAGGATGATACCGAGCAGACCCATGATGGCGAGCTCGAAACGGCGAAAGCCGCGCCGCTGCAACTCGAGCAAGGCGAAGGCGATGAGTCCCGTGATGAGGCCCGCAGCGACCAGAGGCACGCCGAACAGGAGGTTCAGGCCGAGGGCCGCGCCGATGAACTCGGCGATGTCGGTGGCCATGGCGACCCCCTCGGCTTGGAGCCACAGAAACCAGGTGACTGGCCGCGGATAGCGTTCGCGACAGAGCTCGGGCAGGTTCTTGTCGGTGACGATGCCGAGCTTCGCCGAGAGGTACTGCACGAGCATGGCCATGAGATTCGCCATGAGCACGACCCACAGCAGAAGGAAGCCGAACAGTGCACCGGCCGAGATGTTGGTGCCGAAGTTGCCGGGGTCGACGTAGGCGATGGCGGCGACGAAGGCCGGGCCGAGCATCGCCAGCATGGCGCGCAGACGCCCGCGCGCCAGGATGCGCTCGAGCGGCGTCGCGATGGGGATGGCGTTGGGAATGGCGCGCGGCTCGAGAGCGAGCGCGCCCTCTTCGACCGGCGGTGTCATATCAGTTCACCTCCACGGCCAGAGCGCCGGCGGCCAGCCGCCCAAGGCTGCGACTGCGCCCCGAAAACGCCACGGTGTACGGCCCGCCGTAAGGCTCGAGGGCGAGCACCTCGACCTCGTCGCCCAGGCGGATGCCCAGGCGGTCGAGGTAGGCGAGCAGGTCGCCGTCGGCGTCGAGGATGCGCACGAGATGCCCCCGTGCGCCCACCGGCAACTGGTCGACCGGGACCGTCTCGGCCTCGTCGATTTCAAGCTCCGCCGAGGGGATCGGGTCGCCGTGCGGGTCGCGGGAAGGCTCTCCGAGCTTGGCGGCGATGGCGGTTACGAGCCTGTCTGAGATCGAATGTTCGAGCGCCTCGGCCTCTTCGTGGACCTGCGCCCAGTCCATGCCCAGCTCACTGACCAGAAACGTCTCCAGCAGGCGATGGCGGCGCACGACAGCCAAGGCAGATCGCCGCCCCTGCTCCGTCAAACCCACGCCGCGGTAGCGCGCGTGCTTGACCAGCCCGTCGCGGGCGAGACGCTGGACCATCTCGGTCACGGAGGCCGGAGCCACCGCGAGGCGCTCGGCGACCTTGCTGATGGGGGCCGGCTTACCGGTCTTCACCTCCAGAAGGTAGATCGCCTTCAGATAATTCTCGACTGCCGGGGTTGCCATTGTGTCATTCATGACTCGTTGGTTACCGAGTTAGGATAACCTTAAACACTTACGTAGCCACTCCTAACAACCTGCACCGGGTCCGGTTGGAGACGGACTTCACGCGCGTGTGGGCACGCCGCCCGCGAGATCCGCTACGCAACGTGGTGTCGTCGAGGAAGAATGAGGCCGCGATGAAGGCGTCGACCTTGCCCATGCATCACCGGCCGATAAGGGCGTTACCTGGGCACTGCAGACGGGGTCGTTCTAAGCGTAAGCAGACCGGTCTGAGTGCCCGCGGGCGACGTCTCTCGCGACCACAGAGGCCATGGTCGGCCGCCACGCGTGGTTGAATGTGGGCTATCGTGCCTGCCAGGCGAGTCGCGCTACTCCTTGAGGGCGAGCGGCTGTCCGCAGCAGGTGAGCGGCACTGGTCCGCGCTGTCCCAGCACGGCACCCGGTCCACTCTGAAGCCCACAATGTGGTTGGCCGTAACGTCTAAAGAGAGCCGATCGCAAGAGCCGGGCCGATCAGCTGCTTAAGAACGTGACTTCTGTCACATCGAACGGATGACTGCCGACACCACGCTCGTCCTTTGCGCCAGCGCATGCTTCACAGGCAGTTCAACGAGAGGAGGATGGCGATGAAGATCCTGACAGACATCGAGCTCTA
>DATIYD010000136.1:0-6263 GCA_035517975.1 Thermoleophilia bacterium
CGCGCGGGAGGGCGGCGTTGGAAGCGCCCGCCGGGGCGGCGCCCGGGAGAGCCTCCGTGGCACCGGTCCCGTGGTCCGGAGCGGCGCCGGCACCATTCGACCCCGCCGGCCCGGGCCCGGGCCGGAAGAGACCGGCGACCAGCCGGCCCACGCTGCGCCGGTTGACGACGACATGGGTCGCGACGGCCAGCGCGAGGACGAGCGCGCTCCAGAGATGCACCGTGCGCCACCCCGGCAGCGACCCGCCGACGGCCGGGAGCAGGCGCCCCGGCGTGTACAGCACGAGCCCGGTCACCGCGGTGACGACGAAGGCGGCGCTCGCTACTACCGCGACGACGAGCTGGAGTGTGAGTCTTCTCATGCGGTCTTTCGCGTCTCTTGTCCTCGGCGTGCGTGCGGCCGTCCGCCGGGGACTCGCCGATCGGCGGCCGCGAACGATCATCCCCGTCGGCGCCGGGACGTACCGCCGTCGCGGACCGGCCGGCGGCCTACAGCAGGGGCAGCAGGTGGGCGGCGGCGCCGCCCACCACGAGCGCGGTCACGACGGTGCCGGCGCTGATCGCCCCGGCCCGGCGCCAGCCCAGCTCGCGGCCCAGCATGGCGATGGTGGCCACGCACGGGATGAAGATGGCGGCCACCAGGGCGTAGACGACGATCTGGTGCGGCGTCATGAAGCTGCGCAGGTCGTGCGCGCCGGCGCCGAAGCGGGCGGCGGCGAAGACGACGAGCATCTGCAGGGCGAGCTCCTTGCGCAGCACGGCCAGCAGCAGCGTGAGGCCGGCCACGGCCGGCAGGCCGAGCCAGCCGACCACGACCGGGTTCAGCGGGTACTCGAGATGCCAGATCAGGCCGGTCTCGTAGAGCGCGCCCAGGGCGAAGCTGCCGATGAGCATGATCGGCGCCGCCGCCCACAGGAACGTGCCGAAGCGCTTCCAGGTCTTGACCGCGACGAGGCGCAGCGAGGGCCGGCGGAAGGGAAACATCTCCATCACCAGACCCTCGGGCTCGCCCGGCAGGACGCGGTTGAGCGCGAGGCCGGCGACGAGGCCCACCAGGCCGAGCACGCCGAACACCAGCAGCGCCCACTGCCAGCCGACGAACAGCGAGACCGAGCCCAGGATGACGGCCGTGCGCGCGCTGCAGGGGACGAGCACCACGAGCGCGCAGGCGATCGTGCGCTCGCGCCTGGTGGCCAGCACCCGGGTGCCCATGATGGCCGGCACGTTGCAGCCGGCGGCCGCCATCAGCGGGATCACGGCGCGGCCGTGCAGGCCGAAGCTGTGCATCACGCGGTCGGCCAGAAAGGCGGCCGCGTTCATGTAGCCCGAGTCCTCGAGCAGGGCGAGCACGAAGTAGAAGGTGAGGATGTAGGGAATGCCGACGGCCAGGGCGGCGAGGATGCCGCCGTCGAGGCCCCAGAGCAGCGTGCCGGCGAAGGCGCCGTAGCCGAACAGACCGTGCACGGCCGAGGCCAGCAGCGGCGAGGCGGTCGCCGTCCAGAGCGAGGTCAGCAGGCTCGACAACCAGCCGCCGACGAAGAACAGAAAGGCAAAGACGGCGGCCAGGACGCCCAGCAGGATGGGCAGGCCGGTGAGCGGCGAGGTCGTGGCCCGCCACCAGCGATCGGCGCCCGACATGTGCGCCCGGCCCTCGGTGCAGGCCTCGGCGACGGCCGTGGCCGCGGCGTGACGGGCGGCGGCGATCGACACCGCAAGTGCCGCCCTCTCGGCGGTGACCGCAGCCCTGGCGGTGGGCCCGAGCGCGGTGACGAGCTCCTCGTCGCCCTCGAGCAGCGCCAGCGCGGCGGCGCGCGGCGGCAGGCCGTCGGGCAGCGTCTCGTCGTCGTCGGCGAGCTCGGCCTCGAGCTCAGCGACCTGCGTCTCGATGCGGGCCGAGTAGCGCACCGCGCGGCCGCGGCCCAGGCCGTCGCCGCCGGTGGCCACCGCCGCGGCGGCTTCGATGAGCTCGTCGATGCCCTCGCCCCGCCGCGCCACGGTCGGGATCACCGGCAGGCCGAGGGCCTGCGACAGCGCGTGAGGGTCGATGCGCAGCGACTGCCGCCGGGCTTCGTCGATCAGGTTCAGGGCGATCACGACGCGCGGTCCCAGGTCGACGAGCTGGAGCACCAGGTAGAGGTTGCGCGCCAGGTTGGTGGCGTCGACGACGGCGACCACGACGTCGGGGCGCCAGTCGAGCAGGCCGTGACGCGCGACCCACTGGTCCTCGGAGACGGGGTCGAGCCCATAGGTGCCGGGCAGATCGACGAGCTGCACCTCCTGGCCGCGCCAGGTCGCGCTGGCGATGTTCAGGCCCACGGTCATGCCCGGGTAGTTGGCGGTCTCGACGGCCGAGCCGGTGAGGCGGTTGAAGAGGGTCGACTTGCCGACGTTGGGATTGCCGGCCAGAGCCACCACCAGGGCGCTCGTGGAGCGCCTCCTGGTCGAGAGCTCGGTGGTGCAGGCCGTCGCCACGGCGCCCCTCAGGCCCGCACGAAGATCTTGCCGGCCACCTCGCGGCCCAGGGCGTAGCGGGCGCGCCCCACGCGTACGAGCAGCGGGCCGCCGAACGGAGCTACGTCCTCGACGGCGACGGTCGTCTGAGGCAGCAGCCCGAGCGACGAGAGGTAGCGCAGCAGGTCGGGGCGTTCGTCGGAGACGAAGGAGATGGTGCTCCGCTGCCCGGCGCAGAGCTCGGCCAGCGGCCGCGCCGGCTCGTCGGCGAGCTCGCCGTCGGGAGTCGGGATGGCGCGCCCATGGGGGCAGGTCTGCGGGTTGCCGAGCTGCGTGGCCAGGCGTTCTTCGACCTCGTCGGAGAGGACGTGCTCGAACTTGCAGGCCTCGTCGTGCACGCGATCCCAGGGCAGGTCGAGGTAGTCCGTGAGGAAGCGCTCGCTCAGGCGGTGCCGGCGGATCAGGTGCAGGGCCTCGCGCCGGCCTGCTGCGGTGAGCACGATCCGGCTCGCGTCGTCGCGCTCGACCAGGCCCTCGTGGGCCAGGCGGCCGACCATCTGCGAGACCGAGGGCGCCGCCAGCCCGAGCTCCTCGGCGACCCGGCCGACGGTGGCGCCGGCGGGCTGCTGGGTGAGCTTGAAGATCGCCTCGAGGTACTCTTCGCGACTCTCGCTCTTGACCGCCATGTTCGGCTCCCTTCGCTCTGGGCTTAGGATAGCCTACATGGCTTATTTCGGCAATCGAATATGAATCCCTTAGTTACGGCTCTGTCGCGGTCGCGGCGGGCCGGTCCCGAGCTCGGCACAGGCTCGCGGTCTAGGAACCCTCGGCGGCCAGCACGGCGGCGAAGCGGCCCTGCTCGACGGCCCCGCTGACGGCCTCGATCTCGGGCGCCAGGTAGCGGTCCTGCACGAGCGGCGGCGAGAGCTCGCGCACCAGGTCGCGGGCGGCCTGCACGCCGCGGCCGGGAGTCAGCGGCGCCAGCAGGTCGATGGCCTGGGCCGCGCAGAGCGCCTCGATGGCGAGGATCGCCCGCAGGTTGCGGGCCACCTGCAGCAGCTTGAAGGCGGCCGTCATGCCCATGCTGACGTGGTCCTCCTGGTCGCCCGACGAGGGGATCGAATCGACGCTGGCCGGGTGACAGAGCACCTTGTTCTCGGAGACGAGGGCGGCGGCGGTGTACTGGGCGATCATGTAGCCGTTGTTCAGGCCGCTGTCGGCGGTGAGGAACGGCGGCAGCTCCGAGAGCGAGGCCGTGAGCATGCGAAACGTGCGGCGCTCACTGATGCTGCCGATCTCGGCCAGGCTCATGGCGGCGAGGTCGAGCGCAAGCGCCAGGGGCTCGCCGTGGAAGTTGCCGGCCGAGATCACCTCGCCCGAGTCGGGGAAGATCAGCGGGTTGTCGGTGACCGACTCGATCTCGACCTCGGCGACCTCGCGCAGCCAGCGCAGGGCGTCGCGACAGGCGCCGTGCACCTGGGGGATGCAGCGGATCGAGTAGGCATCCTGCACCTTGTCGCAGTTGAGGTGGCTCAGGATGATCTCGCTGCCCGCGCAGACGGCGCGCACGTGCGCGGCCGTCAGGAGCTGCCCGGGGATGGGACGCAGGCGCTGGATACGCTCCTCGAAGGGTCCGACCGAACCGCGCAGCCCCTCGAGGCTCATGGCGCCGATCACGTCGGACGAGTCGAGCAGCGCCTCGCCGTCGGTCACGGCCAGGCAGGCGATGGCGGCCATGAACTGCGTGCCGTTCAGCAGCGACAGGCCCTCTTTGGCCTCGAGGGTGATCGGCGCGATGCCGGCCTGCTCGAGGACCGGACCGGCGGCCAGGCGCTCGCCGGCCGGCGAGAGGAACTCGCCCTCGCCCAGCATGGCCAGCACGAGGTGGGCCGAGGGGGCGAGATCACCCGAGGCCCCGAGCGAGCCGCGCGACGGCACCCAGGGCACGAGGTCACGATCGAGCAGCTCGCAGAGCGTCTCGAGCACCTCGGTGCGCACGCCCGAGTAGCCCTTGGCGATCGTGCTGGTGCGCAGCAGCATCGCTGCCCGCACGACGTCGCGCGGCAGCGGCTCGCCGACACCGACGGCGTGGCTTCGCACGAGGTTGAGCTGGAGCTGACGCACCTGCTCGACGGGGATGCGGGTCGTGGCGAGCTGACCGAACCCGGTCGTCACGCCGTAGACGACGCGGTCGTCGGCCAGGATGCGCTCGACGACGGCGCGCGCGGCGGCGAGGCGCTCGCGCGCGGCAGGGCCCAGGCTCACCGTCCGGCCGCGGCGGGCGACGTCGGCGATGTCGGCGATGGTCAGCGGGCGCTCGCCCAGGCAGAGCTCGTTCATCGTGCTCGAAGCTTACCCGGCCGGCTGGCGCGGCGCGACCTGCACGCTCAAGGGGATCACCACGGCCGTCCTCGCCTGCTGGATGACCGCCTCGATCTTCCAGGTGCCGGGGAGCGAGAGCTGCAGCCCGCGACCTGTCCACGCGCCGGGGCCGGCGCTCCTCAGGACGAGAGCCGCACCGATGCCAGGGTGGCTCGGCAGGGTGAACTCGAGCGTCACGCTGCGGGCCGGCGCCGGGGTAGTGGTGCCATAGCGATCGACCTGGGCGACAAACCGGTTCGCGCCCACGATCCCCGGCGTGACGGTCAGCTCCACCGTGACGGTCGTCGCGTAGTCGCTCGCCGATACGACGACTCGTTGCGGGGACGGTCGCGCCGCGGCCGCCGTCGAGGCGCCGGGAGCGAGGCCGGTGAGCACGGCCGTGGCGGCCAGCACGGCCGCCGCCGTCACGAGCTCCGCACGTGACACGTGGCCAAAGCGCGCGCCGGCTCCAGGCTCGCCGACCAGGGCAGGCACGACCCGCAGACGGTTGTGCGCACCGAGCGCCACCAGCGCGGCCACGAAGCCGAGCTTGACCAGCAGGGCGACGCCGAAGCTCGTGCGCACGAGACCGGCCGGCGAGCCGAGCTCGGCGAGCGCGCGAAGCAGGCCGGTCGCCAGCACCACGGCGAGCGCGACGGCGGCGACCGCGGAGAAGTCGCGGACCAGGGGCGCCCAGGCCGGGCGCGGCCGGCCCCGCAGGCAGAGCAGAAGCCAGGCGAGACCGCCGATCCACACGCCGGCCGCGACCGCGTGGACCGAGACCACGGCGATGTCGAACGGCCGGTACGGAGAGACGCCGCCGGCGTGGCCGGCATGCACGTTCACGACGAAGGCGGCCGCGGCCGCGCAGCCGACCGCGGCCAGAGACCAGCGGCCGGGCCACAGGGCGCCGGCGGCGACGGCGAGGATGCAGACGAGCACCGCGACCGCCTGCTCGACGAAGGGCCGGCCGGCGCTCGATCCGAGCAGCGTGCCGAGCGACACGCCGACGATGCTCCGCTCGGCCAGCGTCGTGACCGCCAGGCCGGCGGCGGCCAGCGCCGCCGCCGCTACGAGCAACGCCCGGGCGCCGCTCGCCGGGCACGCGCCGGTCAGGAGAAGGGAGATGGCGCCGGCGCCCACGAGCAGGATGAGGCCCAGATAGAGGAGCCAGCGGCCGGCCGACTGCCAGGCGAGCAGCGCTCGCGGCGTGGACGGCGTGGGGGCGGCGGCGCCTGCCGGCGCCGCCGCCCCCACGCCGAAGGCATACGACGACTCAGCCACGTGGCCGTCGATCGCCGAGACGCTGCGCCAGTGCACCGTGTAGACGCCGGCGGCCAGCGGCCGCGAGAGGTCGACGACGAGCGTCTCGGGCCGGCCCGTGACGGGCCGCGGCGCCGACAGGCCGGGCACGCGGCGCCCGGCCGCGTCGAACAGATCGATCGAGGAGAG